>JALZUV010000156.1 GCA_023301245.1 Rickettsiales bacterium | reverse complement strand
GGCGACATGGGGCGTTGCCCCATGCTGGTATGAATGAGGCCGTTGGCCTAGGGGATGGTGGGTATCGGTTGGGCGATTTTCAACCACGGAATACCCGGATGACACGGAAGGTTGGGGGACTCACGAATCCAGATTCGATTTTTTGCCCGACTGTAATTCTTCTTGGCGTAGTAAATTATTTTGGGTTCTCCCTATTATGATATTGACTTGTGTGGATCTAAAATTTATCCACTTTGAATCCAATTGGAAATTTTAAGTTTGAGGTGTTTGCCGATCTTCGGATTCAAGAAGAGGTGGAATCTCTCAAATTTAATTAATAATAGATAAATTAAGATAATGAGAAATAAAACTTCAATAACATTGGTCTCTGCATTTACTTTTCTCTCTGCTGTTTCAGCGGCGGTGATCTCATTTGAGGGACAAGCGTTTTCAAGTTACAGCCCGAGTAACGATGCCGGGACAGCCACTCTTTCCGGTGATGGCCATACGGTCGTTCTCTCTGGGAACTCCTGGAAAAGCATGCCTCTTCCGTATTCAGTTACCGCAGACACAATTATTTCCTTTGATTTTAAAGCTGATGAGAACGCAGAGCACTTTAGTATTGGGCTGGACAATCATAACGGAAGCAACCCCTTACTGCACCTGCCTGTGAAGTTCGGAGGTGCTCACAATGGGGGGCAGTATGCTCATGAGCCTCTAGGGGCTGAAAACCGTTATGTTCCAGGCTCTGGGTGGCGTCGCTATGAGTTGGCAGTCGGGAGTCTGTATGGATCCTTTGTCGCTGACCGGATCTTCTTCGTCAGAGATGCTGATAGTGTGTTCACCGTTGGTGAGGCCTCTTTCCGCAATGTGAGAGTTTATGAAAAAGTTGTTCCGCAGGTTCAAGAATTCGCCGATGTCCAGGTTTATGAAGATGCCGTTATTGATGGTGATCTGACCGTTTCTGGCTCTCTCTATCTCACAAGACCTCAAGGCGATGTCTCTATGGGCGTTTACGGAAAATAAGTGCATAACGCCCCCTCGATTAATTATTAATTACCCTTCCATGAGATTCCTTTTGCCCGTCTTTGCCGCCCTCTCCATAGGGATTAGTTCTTTAGCAGCCGTGCCACTTGGTGACTTGGGTTCTGCGAAAGGTGTGGCGGGTCCAGATGGCCAAACTGGAAGTGGATACCTTCTCTTTAATCCCAGTGGATTGGGTGAAAATCGTTCTAGTTATCAGCCTTTTGATGCCCCTAATTTTTCGATTGTTGTGCATCAGGGGGGTGTTTGGTTCTATTTTAACAATGAGGACAAATTCCCTTTCTACCCCACTCCTGGTGATCTCCTCGTCGCAACCCTCAATTTTTCGACGGATAAGGCTCAACTCCTTAATGGTGAAAATTCCGTCATTGAGGGCATCAGAGCAGGTTATCTAGAAAGCGACCTAGCCGTGATCCCGAATCTCTGGAATGGCCAAGGAAATCCAGGTGAATTCGGTCTCACGGGAAATGAAATCACTCTTAATGCCGACCCCGCTTGGTGGTCGGAGGGCGCTCCCGTGATCCTTCCAGGGATTCCGGATGTCGATCACAAGGCTGTCGCAAATTTAGGTCAGGCAAAATGGATGGCAAAGAGGGCATACGATACAATCTTGGCTCAGGATCCAGCCCTCGCTGCAGCCATTTTGAATGAGTTAGTCGGAGACCCTGCCACTCATCCCTTTTCTGAATGGGAGCCTGCAGTCGCTCCAAATGGAGGAGATCGTGCCGTGCTTCTAATTGGTCAGCTTAAGGCGATCGCAGCTCCTTTCTATAATCAACTCAATCAGGCCGCACCTGCCTGGCTCGAAGCAGAGATGGTCAGGAATGAAACCAAACAGCCTGATTCATATCTCCCTTGGAGGGAAGATGTAGGCCCGAAGGAAAACCTAGCAGCAGCAAATATAGGTCAACTGAAGGCCCTTTTTTCACTTTCGCTTTCAGCGATCACGGAAAGTGATCTAGATTCCGATCAGGACGGGCTCCCCGACTCTCTAGAACAACAAATCATCGCCTCTAGCGGAGGAGCATACACCAGTCTCGCTGACATAAATCCAGACGATGATTTGGATGGCGATTACCTTTCAAATTTCACTGAATTATTAAATGGAGGCGATCCTCTGATTCCGGCGAATGGTCTGCCTTACACACCGGTTCAGTGGCGTGATATGCAACGCACTACTTTAGCTACGGTAGGTGATTTTGGAACAGCGCTTATCAATACCTATCATCGAAATCTCTGGAGATCGGGCGCTCTCAGCGAACAGTCGATGCCAGCAGACGGCGCTTTGACCTTCCGCTATTCGGAGGGAAACCCGTGGGGCATGGTTGGTCTCAATAGTGTGAGTAAAGGGTCCACTTATACAGAAATTGACTACACTTTCTACTGCTACCCTGCAGATGGGGTCGATAATTTGAGAATCTACGAGAACGGGGTCTACAAGAAAATTTTCCGTGATTTTAACCTCTCTAGCCAACTTACGATCGAGAGGACCGGTGATGTGGTCCAGTATTTGATCGATGGGAATCTTGTCTACACCTCGTCGAACCTTAGCACAAAACCCTTGTTTGCTGATTGCGGACTTTACGGTGCCGGAGGTGGTTTCGAGCGCTGTGGCCAATCAGGATTCAACGGGGGAGACTTGGATGGAGACACACTTCCTGACCACTGGGAGCTTGCTCAGGTCGGAACCCTAAAGTTCCTAGATGCCACCTCCGATCATGACCGCGACTCCATCATTGCAATCACTGAATGTGAGCAAGGCACTTCACCGTTTGAGCCGGACTGGGACCTCGCTATTCCGATCAAATGGACCTCTAACTCGCAATTCACCGAGACCTTCGATCAAGAAACCTTCAGCGGAGGACTACGGAGAGATATCGGCGATGGCTGGAATAGCGTCGTTTCTTCTCTTGGTGAAATGTCTGGAGATGGAGGAGTCGAGTTCAGAGTCACTGGCCCTTCGCGTGTCATGGTCGGTCTCTCAGCGGATGATTCCGTGGCAACGTATTCGGAAATCGATTATCTGATTTACGTGACTGGCGCGCACTATGGAGTCATTTACGAAAATGGAGCCAATAGAAAAACCTTCACTCTCGATCGATCCGATACCTTCAGTGTGAAGCGAGAAGGCACCGTCATAAACTACTACAAAAACGGAAACGTTTTCTATTCGTCACTGATTCCTAGTGACAGCGGAACCTTACTCCGGCCCCATTCCCTCATCTACAACTCCGCTCACCAGATCGACTATGTTGCCGCAACGGGACTAGCATACAGCGAGGATATAAAGGATGAAGATGGTGATGGAGTCCCCCTCTGGCTCGAGTCCCTCGCAGGTCTGAGTGATAAGAATAAAGACACGGACGGAGACGGGCTCCTCGACGGAGTCGAGATCTTTACTCATCGTTCCAATCCCTTTGTCGTTGATACGGATGGTGATTCGGTCAGTGATTTTGATGAAGCGGTATATGGCGGAAGTCCGTATACTCCCCATTCCTCGGGTGACCCAGATGGTCCAAGCTATCAGGACCTTATCGATGCCGGGCAACCGATTACAGACCCTGACCTCGATGTGAATTTCGCGCAATTTGTATTAGCCGCTGGAGATAATAGTGATTCTGGAACTGAAACTTGGCGGATGACTTTGACTCAGACTAATGGGGAACCGATTCAGGCTCCACAAACGTTTGTAGCTCCGCCAAGGGCGCTGACACAGCAGGCTGTCATCCTTCAAGAAGGATCGTCTTACGAAGTCGAAATGACATGGCTCGGTTCGACGCACCCGCAAGGTTCTGACTTTGATTGGTCCGCCTTTATCTCCCTTTCGGACACCGATTCCTCCTTGTTTCCTGGGACTCCAGTGGGACAACCCAATGGTAATGAAGTTCTGGTCGATATCACTTCTTCAAACGGTTTAAGGTGGGAGGTAAATAATGGACAGGGTCTTTTGGGAACTCATGCTGGAAGTGGGAATGGTGGGACCCGAACTACCACGAACCAAACGATTGGTAGAAAAGTTATTATCACTCCAATAACAGCTTGCCTTGACGTCTGTGACGCCATCTCAGGGGCAATTGGAGAGGGGCAAAAAGGAGAGGCTCGTAGCGAAGGTCAGATCCTCAAAATTGAAGCCGATGAAAACGGCTTTTATCACATCAAAATTAAACCAACTGTTGATCCAGAAGAGCGTCATCCCGATTTTAAGGTGACTCTTAGTGGTCTCCCTCCTCAATGGGTCGATAAGGATGGCCTAACCCGAACCGAAGGGACTCTTCCTTTTCCTTCGAACATCCCTAGCGATTTTAGATTTTCCTATCCAGATAGCCCCGGAGGCGAGGCCCCAAGTAACTTGATAGCCAGAATCGATAAGATCGGCTCACAAACATCCCAGCCCCTTTGCCAAGTCACGATCCAGCCGGGAGGAGGCTGCTCCAGTTGCGGTGACTGTCAAGCTGGCTCGACTACTGGCGGCACAGATGCTCAAAATGGGGCCAATCTTTCCATCGATGCCGGAACTACCGCGAGCGGTCGTGGCGGTGCAAATTTGGAGATTCACACGGATGACTTAGCTGACATGGCTTCACCCGCCTCACTCTCGGCAAATGCCACCGCAGGTGCTGTCGTCACAGAAGCTCCTACCGGGGAATACATCAGCAGTATCGCCACGGAAACAGGCACTCTTGTAGTGGAAGATGTCGTCACCTCTACCGGCCCCACTGGCAGCCCCGGCTACACCGCGAAATTCTACAATGAACTCCCCGGAGGCGGGCTCTCTTCTGTTCCAGTCACGCAACTGAAGGTGACTGGTATCAATCTCGCTGGGAATGGCGTCGAATCCGTTCGCATGGTAGAGCAGAGGTTCAATTTCTCGCCTGGAAACAACCCCGACTCTTATGTCGAATCTAAGATCTCCCGCCAAACCCTCCCCGATGGTTCCGAAACTTGGACTTATTTTGAGGGCGCCGAGGTTGCTAATCTCGATGGAGGGGCTGCGGATGATCTTTTTCTCCGTAAAACCGAGCGCACCCGCACCCCCCGACCTCGCTTCTTGATCCAGGCAACGGAGGCAACGGAGGCAACGGAGGCAACGGAGGCAACGGAGGCAACGGAGGCAACGGAGGCAACGGAGGCGGGCTTCCGCTACGTCAGAGCCCGTGAAGATCTAGTCGTCATCAGCGAGCGCCGCGCCAGCGATGGCCAGTGGGAGATCATCTCTAAAGTCAAGGAAACCTGGGCCTGGTTCCCTTGGGGTTTTAATCTCGTTGAGACCGCCCGTATCGATGGCGTTCGGAACCTCGTCTCGACCCGTGAATACTACTTTGAAGACGGAGGCGCTGCTTCCAGTGGGCGTATCCGTCGCACCAGCAGCTATGACGGCTCTTGGTCCGAGTATGAATACGACGATGATGGCCGCATGACCAAGGTCAGACGGCCCTTCCTAAATAGTAAAGTCACTGATGGCGATGATCTCTGTGATGTCACCACTTACAGCTATCTTCCTGAAGACGATGTCATCGTCCATACTGTTCAGAGAGTGGAAGGTAAGATTGTGAGTGAGTCATGGCTCGTCTCCGAGGATATTCCCGGAGACCGGACCGTGCGTAGCCTACGTCAGGCCACAGTGCGTGGCTCCAATAAGAATTCAGTAACCAATCTCGTCTCAACTACCGAGCAGGCTTACCCCGCAGTCGTTACTGCCGGAACGGGTATTTCGCCGAATGCCGGAGAGATTCTAGCTACGACTCGCCCTGATGGAACAGGCACAATCTGCACCTACGCTGATGCCGCGAATGGTGGATGGGCGAAGACCTGCCTTAGTGGTGCTCTCAGTGGTGGTATAATCAATGCAGGCACCAAGACCGTGACTACCTACGACGCGAAGGGAAACGTCACCTCGGAAGCAACCTCGACCCTCGATTTTAACGGGGTTCCCGGAAGTGAGGGCGAGCTCATGACCTCAACGGCGTCTAATTTCGATACTCTCGGGCGTCCACTGACTTTTACCACCACTTTTGCCGATAGTTCACCCGATCAGGTCAGCTCCAAGCTCTATGGCTGTTGTGGCCTCCGCTCATCCACGGACATTAAGGGCGTGACCACTATCTATCACTATGACCACCTAAAACGTCAGGAGACCGCCACCGCACTAGGTGTGACCCGCGGCACTCAGTATGATGGTCTTACTCGGCGTATCGTTCGCATTCCTCAGGCTGATGTTCTCACGGATTCTCATGGCCACCTCACCGTAAGAGGTGCTTTGCCAGCGACTGCGATCATCCAGTCCGAGTCTGAGTCAAACACCGCGAGGGAGCAGACCTTCTCGCGTGTCGCTTCTCCTCAGGACACCGATGGCACCAGCCTTCAGGAAACAAGCTACGCCTACGTTTATGGTGCCGGTGTAGCGACCACTATGACATACCCCGATTCCGGAGTGGCCGTCACCCAGACCCAGCGCGATGGCCGGGTTCTCTCCTCATCTGGTTCCGCCGTGAATGATAGCACCTATTCTTATGGCGTCTGGGATGAGGGGGCCTCATTCTTCAATAATGCCTATTTCTTCACCATGGAAAATAGCTCCGATGATCTATTAACACGTGTCACTGGCTTAGATCTTGCCGGTCGTACCGTTGGGAGCCGGCAAGGTGAAACCCCAGAAACCTTAACAGACACGCACATCTTTTATAATGCGAAGGGGCAGCGTTTCCGCACGGTTGATGGCGATGGCGTCACCACTCTCTTTCGCTACAATAATGAAGGCCAACAAGTCTTCAGTGTT
>JALZUV010000155.1 GCA_023301245.1 Rickettsiales bacterium | reverse complement strand
GGGGACACCGAACAGTTCCAACGTAGTCAGGCACTTATGCAGGATAAGACCTTCATGGAGAAGGAATACAAGCTCCGCCAACTGCTGAAGAGGTCTGGCTACAGTGACCGACAAATTGATTCTGGTGCCGCCGAGCCACACATCCGTGGGGTATTAGGTGCTGATGAGGAATCCAGTGAGCCAACTTTAGGTGCATTCTCCCGCTGGAGTCTTTCCAAAATCAATGAAATTGACAGGAGGGAAAAAATAGTCACTTCCGCAACAGAACTGGCAACAGTGCGCTTCCTTGGAATGGCAGAAGACAAAGATGCATTTGAGGAAGATCTTAATTCCGCCAACCCAGATCTCAGTGACGCTGAGAGGGTGGAGTTGCGTGCCATCCGTGTTTCCCAACAGTCGAAACTGAGTTCCAGATTTAAAGGCATCCGCCCATTGGTTGTGGAGTCCTTCAACGCACTAGCACGGAAAGAAGGTTTCAAATCTGACTTCGTGAAAGAGGGGGAGGAAAACAATGGACGTGACTTTTGGGAGGTTGCCCAGCAGATCGTCAAGGATGTCCCAGAAAAAGACTACCCTGCATTGGTGGCGATGCTAGCCAAGACCGCCGAGCTTCACGGGAACAACCCAGCGAAAGACATGGATTCTTTCTCTCGCGGCCTCTTCGACAGTGCTGAAAAATTGGGGGTGAACTTTTCCATCAGTTCGGTGGGTGCCCTCGGTGGGGCAGTCACAAAGGCTAAAGAGCGCCGAAAGAACAACCTATTCCGAAAGGCCCAAGACACTGTGGCTGATGCGTTGGGTGTTGGGGATAAAATGCGAGCAATTGTGGACAATGGCGAGAAAGTCACCGGTGAGATTAACAAGCTTCGGAAGTTCTACGGCGAGCTAGCAAGGTGGCAGGAGGCAATTGTGAAGACCTCTTCCGGCACATCTGGGAGCCTCTGGCAAGATCTCAAGGATTCCCCTACAGAAACGCTGAAGCGGGATTTCGTGCATGGTGTTGGCTCATCATTGCCTGAAATGGCGGCGGCGCTGACTGGTCCTCTTGGTCTTTCCGTCATCTTCCAGTCTAAGCGGGAGGAGAATATGCAAGAGCTTCGACGGACAAACCCTGATACTTCCGAGGAAGAGTTGCAGAATGTGGCTGACTCTGCCGCAGTCGGCTACACAGGGTTGAGCGCATTCCAGGGGAAGATTCTTTTTGGTAAGATGCCAACTACCAAACTGTTCACAAACAGCATCCTCAAAGGCGGTGCTGGCTTCGCCGGAAAGTTAGCAGCCGAAACCCTCCAAGAGTCTGGGCAAGATGCAATGCTCCCTCTCGCACAAAAGCTTTTCAAGGCAATGGATGCGGATATTAAGGATGTGAACCTTTTTGGCGAGGGGGGTGAGATCAACGAGATTATCAACCGCGCCCCTAGCACTGCTTTTGCATCTGCACCACTCATCTTGCTAGGGCTTGCAGGCTCAAAAGGTGCTAGGTATATGGACAGAAGGACATTGGAAGGGCTGATGAAAAACTCGGAACTCCTAGATTCTGCGGGCTTTACTGAGCCACAAATTGACCAGATCCAAAATGGTGAACTGGAGCAATCCATCGAGACCATCCAGCAACTATTTCCAGCATTCTTGGAAAATGCATCTCCGCAAATAGTTGACTTCAAAGGGGTTGACGGCATTTCCATTGTGGCAAACCCTGAGACCAATAGCTATTTGGTGTCTTCCGAAACTCAATCACTTGAAGTCAGAACGCCAGAAGAGGCCGTGCTAGCTGTCCAGCAGGTGGACCCAGAAGCCGCCGCAAAGTTTGAAAAGACCTTAGCAGCAGATGCAGTTGACCACAGCATCAAACCATCATTTGAGACAGATAAGCTCCACTCTTTGTTGGGGCCAGACTTGGAAATCCTAAACACTGACCAAGTTGAACCATCGATCTTCCGCAGGGACCGGCTACCACCAGTGCCGAAGAAAGGGGAAGACACACCATCCGTTAGGGCCAAAGCCCGATATGGGCTGCAAAAATTTGTATCTCAACAACCACTGCCATCAAAATCACTCTCAAAGATTCTGGCCGAGGTAAATTCTAAAGCGAAAGGGGTTGAGACGCAATTCAACCGCACTGCGAACCAGTTAGATAAGAAGATCTCTTCCTACCTCAAGAAGACTCCAGACCACCTCTACGATGGTGTTGCGCTGGAGTTGCAGGAGAACACCTATTTTGCTCTCAGAGGGGACAAGGATGCCCTTCTTAAGCTCCCAAAGAACATCCGCAAAGATGTCGATAGCGCACGTAAAGACCTCGATTTCTACTCTGGCTTGCTTGTCGAACATGGGGTAGTCGATGGCGACTTAGCGAAGTCGGTAGGTGACAACATCGGCTCTTATGTGTTCCGACAGTTCAAAGCTTTCGACCCTTCATATAAATGGACTTACAACAATGTGAAAAAGGACCACCCAGGTATCTATTCAGACGCATTGAACGAGATCAAACAGTCACAGAATGTGGACACGGTCAGGGCGGATGAGATCATCCAAGACATCCTCGGAAAAGGGAGGCCAGAGAAGTTCTACAACGGCACCGCCTCCAGTGGTAAGATTTCTGCCACAGCTTTTGTGAAGAAAAACAACGATTTATCTCCAGCAATCTTGAACCTTTTAGGGGAGATCAGAAACCCCGCGACGAACATCCGCGAGTCTGGGAAAAAAGCCTCTGGCATCCTCATCAACTACCAAGGCCAGCTCCGCATGCGTGAGCAGTTGCACGACATGGGGCTTACCTCCCCAAGCTTCAATCGTGAGCTTGGTCACACCTACCAGATCGGGACAACTGAGTTCACATACGACACCGTCGATGGTGATGGGAAAGTCTCAAAGCAGACTGGCAGACGGGTATCCACTCAGTTCCTCGGCTTCCAAGACACTTTCATCGACCCTCACATTGGTGAGGAGCTAGATGCGATGCTAAACAAAGTCCGCGAGCAAGGGTTGAAGCCAGAGGGCGCAGTTCTTCGCGCAATGGCAGGACTCACTGCGACTGGTAAATTTGGCCAAGTGATCCTCAGCCCAGGATCTTACACCACGAACGCCTGGGGTGGCATCGGCATAGAGGTGTATAATGGTCGCGTGTCTTTCGATTTCAAAGGGACCAAAGGATATCTCGAAGGGCTTGGGAGTGAGTTTGCTGGCGTTGTAGGTGTGGATAAAACACCTGTCATGTCTGTGACTGACCAAGAAGCTAGCTTAGACAGGACCAATGCAGAGGTGAGTGCTAGTGGTGGGGTTGTGAAAATCCCACTCGCTTTGAAGACGGCCATTCTTGAACAGGGTGGCGTGCTAGATTCTAATGTGGTGGCCAACGATTTGAAGGCTTCAGCCAATGCTGCATTAGGTGATGCTACCGGTGCTAAGAAGCTAGTTGGCGCTGCGGGCAAACTTTATCAAATTCCAGACAACCGTGCGAAGCGGTCGGCATTCAACCATGAGTTGGACAAATACATCAGGGCATACCCCAAGGAAACTTTGCGACAGGCAGCAACCCGTGCCATCGGTGATCTCAGGGCGACGACACAGAACTATGACCTCGTCCCCCCACTGCTCAAGAGGCTTTCGTCACACGGGATGATTGTCCCTACTTACGTTTCTTTCCGGTCGGAGTTGATTCGGACCACAGTGAACACTGCTAGGTTGACAATGCGTGAGTTGTGGTCTGGCAACCCTGTCTTGATGAAAGCTGGGGCCAAAAGGTTGGCAGGGCAGTTGCTTGTTGCTTCCGCTCTCGGCGCTGGGATCTCTGCCGCCACCGCTTGGTTCACTGAGCTGGGGGAAGAAGACCAAGAGGCATTGGATGCACTGAAAGACCCTTGGGATGAAAACAGCAATGTCATTTGGACCGCCGCCACAGATGGGAAGCTTTCATACTTTAACCCTGAATACCTAGTTCCCCAGACAGCATTTTACAATGCACTCACTTCAGCATCCAGAGAGTTCAAAGAGGGTGACACACTTAGCGGTTTCCTGACACCGCTGGACGTGGTCACAGGGTTTGAGGACATCAACATTTTCAGTAAGACCACCGCTAGCATCATCTCGAACAAAGATACCCATGGGCAAGACATCTACAATGCCTCCGTCGATGAGGCTGGAACCAAGAGGGACAAGCTTGTGGAATACGCATACGAGAACATGTTCCAACCTGGTTTCCTCCGACTGGCCGAGAAGATGCAAAAAGCAAAAACTGAAGAGGTTGGATTTGCTGGAGCTTCCACCTCAAGGGAGGAAATCTATCAATACATGCTAGGATTCCGCATGCGGACGAAAGACACCACGCATGATAGGTATCTCAAAGACCCTTTGAGGCAGTATGCTTTCGCGAACAGGGAGATAAGTGCGTCAATAAACAAGACTGACCTTGCAGCCTTCCAGAAGGATGGGACTCAGAACGGCAAGCTGGCAAAGCTCTCAAAAGCAGACGCGAAGAAAGAAGTCAAAGCGGTTGAGAAAGCTCGCAAGGATTTGGAGAAAAGAATCATTGCACAGGTTCGTGCTTTTAAAGTGACGAAGATCCCTGATGAGAAGATCCTCAAAGCCTTGTCCGAAGCTTCTGTTCCAAAGGAACTTCGTAAAGTGGTCGAGGAATACTTGAGCCAACCCAAAGATTGAGGTTGCCGCTAGCACTGAAATGTAGCACCCTCCTGAAAACCCATGTCTGTCACGAATACAGCTACAGTAGCAACCTATTCTGGGAATGGATCAACTACGATCCCATACGCCATCACGATCCCACGCGACCGCGATGTCGATTTGAAGCTTACTGTTGACGGTGTGGCTAGCACAGATTTCACAATCTCCCCTGATGGTTTCCGCACTGGGAGTGCGCTAGCATCCACTGCGGTGCTGGTGTTGTCCCGTGAGACACCTCTTACACAGGAGCAACCATTCCCTCAGAACACCACCCCCGCCGCTGCGGACGTGCGAGCCGCTTTTGACAAGGTGACATTAACACTGCAAGAGGTGGATGAAACCCTAGGCAGAACAGTAAAAGCATCTTTTGGCACCCCTTTCACGCACAACTCCAGTCTGGGTTTTGACACTGATGGCAACCCAATCGCACGTTCTCCTCAAGAGCAATTGGAGTGGTCTGGTGCAGAGGGACGTATTGCTGCTGCTGAAAATGCTTCGGCAGATAGTGCTACCGATGCTGCACAATCTGCAAACAATGCCAATGGTTTTGTAACCCAAGCTCAAGAGGCAGCTGACCGAGCTACTGTATTGGTTGGGAAGATCCCAGCAGCTTTCTTCAATTTCGACAACTCACTCGTTTCATTCAACTTCCAATAGCCATGTCAACACCGCAAAATGCTCCAGTAGTCGCCTCAATGGGGGGCCGTAAAATTTTTGTAACTTCCAACCAAGCGGGAGGGGATGAAGGAAATATCGACCCTGTAAACCTCCCAGTCTCCAAGGCCACTCAAGAGGCAGTGGATGGGACGAGCAATAAACTTGGCCATTTTTACGGCCAACTTTCGCAGACCAAAAAACTACTCTCAAACCCTCCAGTTAGCTCATTCCCCCGCACTTCTCGCCTCTCGATGGTGACGACGGGTGATAGTCTCGCCGCGCTCGGTTTTGATTTTGGAATCCTCCTCCAGAGGCAATTTGGAATCGGCGGTTACGGTCTTGGTATGCTCGGATTTAATCTGTCTGGAGGTGCTACCCAGCCAGACGATCATGGTGTTTGGGTTCGCGGGCTGCACTTCTCCGTCCCTACGGGTGGTTCAGTTACTTTCAACGCTAATCGAGGCGGGGCCTTTACTGGAGACATTGAGGTCTTCGCGGACACGTTTAAGGTATTCTATAAGACAGTTTCAGGGGCTACGCTCACGCTCGAATCTTCGGTTGATCGGGGCGCAAATTGGGTCAATGTTGGAACGGTGGATTGCTCGTCTGGAAATGTGGCGAAATTCTCCGCCACTCTCGCTCAATATCTAATCCGAATCACTGGCGCAACAGGAAACTCCATTGTCTTCG
>JALZUV010000154.1 GCA_023301245.1 Rickettsiales bacterium | reverse complement strand
AGTATCTCTAAGGCCAGCAGTGTCTATAAGTGTTACGGGGAGCCCCTCTATCACACAATTAACCTCAATAAGGTCTCGAGTCGTCCCTGCAATATCACTGACAATTGCCGCCTCACGCTTTACTAGAGCGTTTAGAAGGGTTGATTTCCCACTATTGGGCTCCCCGAGCAGAACCACAACAAAACCATCTCTTAGGCGTTCTGCTGACGCCCCTGAATTAATTTGATAAAGAATATCGCTCTTAAGCTCTTTAATTGAATCATTAATTTGCTGGGAAATCTCTAAAGGTATCTCTTCATCAGGGAAATCTATATAGGCCTCTAATAGCGCCATGGGCTCTATTAGCCTTTCTCGCAAACTAGAGAAGAAACTAGATGCATGCCCCTGCATAAGACGAGAAGCTTGCTCATGCTGAGCCTTAGTTTCAGCATTAATCATATCAACTAGGCCTTCGGCCTCTAATAAATCCATTTTCTGGTTTAAAAAAGCTCGTTGAGAGAACTCACCAGCCCTGGCCATACGAAATTCAGGTAGGGATGAGAGTATTTCAATCACCCGATTTGTAATTGCCACACCACCATGCAATTGAAATTCCACCACATCTTCGCCCGTAAAGCTATTGGGCGAGGAAAAAAGAAGAATAAGCCCCGAGTCAATAAATTCGCCTTCATAAACAAATTTATGAAGAATAGCATGACGCGCAGGGCAGGGCTTTGCTCTACCGAATATGGCGCAAGCTTGCTGGGCACCTTTCCCAGAGATGCGTATAATGGAAACTCCTGCTCGCCCTGGCGCGGTTGCCCTAGCGAAGATAGTATGGTTTTCAGTCATTTAGGCTACGGCACTCGCTTGAATAAGCGTCCTTGTATAATGGCGTCTTGGGGCTTCAAAAATTTGCTTAACTGTTCCTTGCTCTATTATTACACCATCTTTCATCACTAATATATTATGGCAAACCGCTCTAACAACGGCCAAATCGTGACTAATAAACAGGTATGCAACATTAGTACGAACCTGTAACTCCCTCAATAGTCCAATAATTTGCGCCTGAACGGTAACATCAAGGGCAGAGGTTGGCTCATCCATAACAACCAATTTTGGCTCTAATATCATCGCACGCGCAATTGCAATTCGCTGGCGCTGTCCTCCAGAAAACTCATGAGGATATCTGTCCAACATATTGGAAGATAACCCCAAATCTTCCAGCGCCGCACCTGCTCTTGAACGCCTTTCATCTGAAGATAACTGGGGGTGATGTACCCGCAAACCTTCGCCAACAATCTCTACGACGCTCATACGAGGGTTTAGACTGCCAAACGGGTCTTGAAACACCATTTGCAAATCCCCACGAAGAGATTTTAACTCCTCTCGCGAGGCCTCACTTAGTCGGTTACCCATAAATAATATGGAGCCATCGGACTTTTGAAGGTTAATAAGTGCCATCGCCAAACTGCTCTTACCTGACCCTGATTCGCCCACAATACCAAGAGAATGGCCTTGCCTTAAAGATAAACTTGCTCCTTTAACTGCTTGATTCCATTCAACAGTTTTTCCCCATATGTTTTTCTTAGTAGGAAATCTTACCGATAAGCTATTTGCCTCTAGTATCACATTTTCGTTGGCAACAGGCGTAGGGGGCGAGCCTTTGGGACGTGATGCTAAAAGTTTGCGTGAATATTCATGAGCAGGATTTTTAAAGAAGGCCTTGGTTTCGGTCGTCTCTACAAGCTCTCCCGACTTTAAAACCGCAATACGATGAGCGATTTTTTCAACTGCCTTTAAATCATGGGTGATGAAAAGAATGGCCAAGCCGCGCTTTTTTTGGATGTTTTTCAACAGCTTAATAATTTGCTCTTGCAAAGTTACATCGACAGCCGTTGTAGGTTCATCGGCCAATAGCAGTTCGGGTTCGCAGGCTAAAGCCATCGCAATCATAACCCGTTGACGCTCACCCCCAGATAATTGATGAGGGTAGGCGTTCAGCCTATCCTTAAGTTTTTCTAGACCCACCTCTATAAGCAGTTGGTTTATTTTATCTTTTATAGCGTTAGCACCCTCTACAATGGAGTGGTGCTCTAGAATTTCCGTTAATTGTTTTTCTATCGTATGAAGGGGGTTAAGGGCCGTCATCGGTTCTTGAAAAATCATCGAGATGCGTGAGCCGCGAATCTTTTGCATTTCGCGTTCAGTTTTATCGTGAATATTCTCACCTTCAAAGATAATATCACCATCCGAATGTGCAGATTGTGGCAACAGCTTCATGAGCGCCAAAGCACTAAGTGACTTACCTGAGCCAGATTCGCCCACTAATGCCAATGTTTCTCCCTTCGAAATTGAGAAGGAAACACCTTTAACAACCTGATTTGGCTTATTTTTATTTGCATTAAAGCTAATAGAAAGATTTTTGACTGATGCGAGCATGGCGCAAACGTAGCAAGTTCTACTAAAAAGTCACTGGCTTACTTACCTTGGCCAACAGAGTTTATACCATGGCCGCTTAACGGGTTGATTCGCAGAGCTGCGCAACCCAAGTAACTGGTTTTTATTTTCGATATCATCGCGCCATATTTCTATAATTCGCTTCATCGTTACATAAGCGGAGTCGATTAATTCGCGCTTTCTTTCGACTGTAATTTCAAAATCAGTGCCATCCACGCCATCGCGGTCAAGTGGGATAACATTCGCCATGATTTTAGGATTCGCCAAACGGACATTACCCATAGCATAAAAACGGGCGGTATCTTTATTCATTTGCTCAAAGCCAGCCTCTAAGGCGCTCTGCTTGCTAAGCTTATTATTTTTAACAATATTTTTACCCACTGACCATGCAATTAGCTGCTTTAAACGGCTCGTCATTCCGCCCAACTTAGGCTTCATCTCAACTTCTTGCGGCTTATCGGGGAAAAATTCGCTCACAAAGCCAAGGGTCGTATCTTTAATTGCACCGCTCGGCTCTTCAGCAGGGAGGGGGAGGGTAAACCCACCGTCTGTGTAGGTTCGGTTGACACCCACATCATCCATAATTTTAGCCTGACGAAACACATAAGGATAAGCTGCCGATGCCCTTACAGCGCTTGAAAGCGTTAAATTAGGCGTATTTGTTTCATTGAATAACATGCCACGCTCGCCAGTCTTTCCTTGTTCGTCTTTATAGATTTCAGTTGCGCCAATATCGAGTGCGCGAAAACTCTTCGCAATCTCCATCATGGTCGTAACCGACTCATCTGGCGTTGATTTTTCAAAGTCATACATAAAATTTGGATCGCGTGAATGACGACGAAAGTGCCATTTATGCTCCAT
>JALZUV010000153.1 GCA_023301245.1 Rickettsiales bacterium | reverse complement strand
AATGCCATGCGGCATATTATCGAGCCCGCTAAGAACAGTAGCACCTGTGGTGGTAAGGCCTGAGGTGGCCTCAAAATAAGCATCGACAAAGTTTGGCGCAATTCCTGAGAAGTAGAAAGGAAGGCTGGCAAAGAACGGCAGGATAATCCAGCTTGATGCCGTAAAGAGGAAAGTTTGTCGCAGCGTGATTTGCGCGCGATAACCTCGGTTCGATAAGTAAAGCGTGCCGCCAATAAAGGCGCAAAGAAATGATGAGGTTAAAAAATCATGCCAATGGTCATCATCAAAAAGCAAATCGACTACAAGAGGGATAAGCATCGTGCCAGCGAGTACTAAGAGCAGCAATCCATTGATGAGTAGGATAGGGCGTAAGCTGAACATAAGCGATTAACCGCGCCTAATTAAATCGAAAAATTCTGCTCGTGTGCGCGGGTCGGTGCGGAAGCGGCCAATCATGCGGCTGGTCTGCATGGTTGCGCCTTTTTTGCGAACTCCACGTGCGGTCATGCATTGATGCGATGCTTCAATAACAACCGCTACCCCTTTGGGATTTAAGGTTTCATCGAGTGCATTGGCAATTTGCGCTGTCATTTTTTCTTGAATTTGAAGGCGGCGAGCATAAGCCTCAACCAATCGTGCTAATTTGCTTAAACCTACTACTTTATCGGTCGGTAAATAGGCGACATGGGCAACACCCGTAAAGGGGACCATGTGATGTTCGCAATGCGATACAAACTCGATATCGCGCAGCACAATCATCTCATCATAATTTTCAACTTCGGAGAAAGTTTTACTGAGAATTTCGTGCGGTTTAGTATCGTAGCCTGCGAAAAATTCGTTATAGGCGCGCAGCACACGAGCGGGGGTTTCAAGCAGCCCTTCGCGCGAGGGGTCATCGCCCGCCCATTCAATGAGGGTTTTAACGGCGGCTTGCGCCTGTTCTTCTGTCGGTTTTGCCATAGTGCATGCTTAAGCATTTTTGCCTGTAAAACAAGCATTACTGGTTGCCTGCATTTCAGCATTGGTTTATGTTTTCTAACATCTAATAAAAAGTGCTGAAAATAATCAGCCATAATGAGGGTGATAATGGGTTTCGAATTATTTGAAAAAGGTGGCGTGGTAATGATTATCCTCGCCATGCTATCGGTTTATACCATCGCAATTGTGCTATTTAAGCTTTATCAATTTGCCACCGCAGGCGTGTTTAATACGGGCTTTGTTGAGCCAGCGATTGCGGCTGTTCGTTCTGGCGATTTACCGCGAGCGCAAGAAATTTTGTCGCGTTCAAAAGGCCCTGTCGCACGTATTATGCAGGTGGCACTTAATTGCGTGTCTGACCGCGAAATGCTGCAATCTAGCCGCGATGCTGAAGTTTCACGCGTGGGCTCTACTGATATTCGCTATCTGGAATCGCAAATGCGCGGGCTAGAAATGGTGTCGAATATTGCTCCCCTGCTTGGTTTGCTTGGTACGGTTATCGGAATGGTGACGGCATTTTCGCGTTTAGAAAGTGCGGGCACAAGGGTTGATCCATCGCTACTAGCGGGTGGTATTTGGGAAGCACTTTTAACCACGGTGGGTGGCCTTGTGGTGGCCATTCCTGCGGTAGCGGCTTATTATATTTTCGATGGAATTATCGAACGTGTGCGCGGCACAATGAAAGATACTTCGATTCAAATTATGATGCTGGAAGATGAATATCAGCGCAATGAACGCGCGCAGCGCCGTCGTAAAGCGCAAGAGCGTGTGCGTGAACGCGAAGAAACTGACCGCCAATCGACCGAGCAAAAAAAAACTGAAGAAGGCGATAGAATGAGCAAAGCTGCGGCTGATATGCGCTCAACCGCGCAAAGTAGTTCAACGCTTAAGCTATCAAATCCTCGCCACAGCGAATTTTAAGCTAATGCATATTGAACGCGAAGCACGAAAAGCACGCCAAGTACCGCTTACCCCGCTGATTGATGTGGTGTTTTTGCTGCTGGTATTCTTTATGGTTTCTAGCACCTTTACGCGAACTGAATCGTTAGAGCTAATGTTGCCGCCTGCCAATGGTGGAGGCACCGCCGATGAAGGTCGTTTATTGCAAGTGTATGTGGCGCGCGATGGCTCGATGTATCTGGGGCGCAAAGCCGTGAACGAACAGCAGCTGGTGGAAAGATTAGCGGCCACGGTTCGCCAATATCCTGATGTTGGGGTGTTGTTGCTAAGTGGGCCGCGTGTATCGGTGCAGCAAATTGTAAGCGTGATGGATCATATTTACATAGCGGGTAGCACGAACCTTTCCGTCGCTGCATGGGAGCCTGAGAGGGTTTCCGAGCAAATGAACCAACCGCGCAGTGTGGATGAGCTGGAGGCGGAAGATGGAAATTAATCGCTCCAAGCGTATGATAAAAGAAATCAGCATGATTCCGCTTATTAATTTAGTGTTCCTGCTGCTTATCTTCTTTCTCGTAGCAGGAACAATTGAGAAGTTCGATATTATTGCCGTTGATATCCCCGTGGCCGATAGCGGTAAAATCCTCGATGAAGGCCATATTGTGATTGTGCTAGGCCAGTATAATGAAATTATTTTGAATGACGAGCTGGTGAGTGTCGATGAGCTTCGCACGCAAGTGACGAATATGTTGGAAAATAATCCGCGCAAGGTTATCTCGCTCAAAGCTGACTCGCGCCTTGAGGCTAGCAAGATGGTGGCCATTATGGATTTATTGCGCGTGGCAGGTGGGTCGAACCTTTCTATCACCACGCAGAGCTTGAGCTAGGCGAATGCAAAGCGCGGTCAGAAATATTGAAAATAGCGAATATGCACGTTTTGGAAAATATTTGCATGCGCAGCATTTTACGATGGTGTTTATGGCCGCCTTTATATTACATGCGGCGGTGGTTGGTATTTATTACCTGATGCCACAAGAAGATATTACAGAGATTCCTGTGCGCGTGCTGAATGTGAAGCTGGGCGGAAAAGCAGGGGCGGCGGCGATTACTTCATCGGATGTGAATCGTTTGTTTGCCAAGCGTCGATTGGCTGTAAACCAGCCTGAACCCGCGCCGAATAATATTAGCGCTGCAGCCGCCATTGAGAAGATTGTCGAAAAGCGCGAAGCTCCAAAGCCTGAAGCCTTAAAGATTGAGAAACCAAAGCCCCAAAAACCAAAAGCTGTGCCCAAAAAGCCTGAGCCACCGAAGAAGGAGGTGGCGCGTAGTGCGATGGAAACACCTAAGCCAAAGGCGGTTGTTACGCCACCACCACCACCAAAACCTGCGCCGGTGAAAAAGGTAATTGCTAAAAAACCCATCGTTAAAACCGCGCCCACCGAACCAAAGATGGAACGCCAAGTGATTCGCCAGCAGTTAAAGACTCCGCGTAGTGAAACGCCCAAGCGTTATGTGCGGTCAAACCAGTTAACGGCTAAGGTTGGTAGTAAAACACCGTCAAAATTCACCAAAAATGGTGGTTCAGTCATTGGTAATTCTAGCTCCAAAGGGGCGGAAGTTCAAAAACGCTATACGCAAACTATCTCGCTATGGATTGATAAACATAAGGTTTACCCCGAAGCGGCGCGGGCAGCAGGTGAGGGCGGTAAGGTAATTTTACGGGTTCGCATTAACCGCCAAGGCCGCGTGTTACGCTTCCTGCTTGAAAAATCAAGCGGGTCAGAAGCCATCGACCGCGCTATTACGCAGATGATTGATGCCGCAAACCCACTGCCTGCTGTGCCTGCAGATTACCCCGACAGCAAACCTTATTTAGAGTTTCTTATTCCTATTAACTTCATCCCTTAGTATAGATTGATTTATGAAAACGATTATTGTTACCGGCGGTGCCGGATTTATTGGAAGTTCCTTTGTTAAACTCTGTGTTGATAAGGGGCTAAAAGTGGTGGTGCTTGATGCATTAACCTATGCTGGCCATCCCGCAAATCTAGAGTGGATATCGGGCGCAGGCGAATGGGAACTTTACGAAGGCTCTATCACTGATAGTGAATTGATGGATAGTTTGCTGCATAAATATCGCCCACAAGCGCTGCTTAATTTCGCTGCCGAAAGCCATGTCGATAACTCTATTGAAAGCCCTGGTGAGTTTATTGATACAAATATTATCGGCACTTATCGCCTGTTAGAATGTGCGCGCCGCTATTGGAATGAGCTGCCCGAACATGAGGCCAACGCCTTCCGCTACTTGCAAATTTCGACGGATGAAATTTATGGTTCGCTAGAGCTAAATTCAGATGAGAAATTTACCGAAAATTCTCAAGTGCAGCCAAGCTCGCCTTATTCAGCTTCAAAAGCTGCGGGCGATCATTTGGTCAATGCGTGGCATCATACTTATGGGCTGCCCACTTTGCTAACCAATTGCACTAATAATTACGGCCCTCGTCAGCACCCTGAAAAACTCATCCCCCGTATGATTTCTTGTGCGTTGAATGAAGAAAACTTACCTGTTTATGGCGATGGGAAAAACGTACGCGATTGGATTCATGTCGAAGACCATTGTCGTGGAATTTTTGCAGCACTCACCCAAGGCGAAGCGGGGGGGCGTTATTGTTTCGGCGGTAATGCTGAGCGCAATAACCTCGATGTGGTTACCACCATTTGCCGCACGCTTGATAAGCTGAAACCACGTGCTATGTCGCAAAATTATGCCTCGCTCATTCGCTTTGTGCAAGATCGCGCTGGCCATGATAGGCGCTATGCGATGGATGATTCAAACGCACGTGCTAAGCTCGATTACACTAACGAATATACATTCGATGCAGGCTTAGAACAAACCATCCAATGGTATCTCGATAACCAAAAATGGTGCGATACTGTGACGAACACCAAGGAAGCCGCATAGCATGAAACTTTCCAATTACTTCCTACCGTTGATAAAAGAAAATCCATCTGAGGCGCAGATTGTGTCGCATCGGTTAATGTTGCGTGCGGGCATGGTTCGCCAGCTCTCAGCAGGAATTTATAACTGGTTGCCGCTGGGGTTAACAGTGCTGCGAAATATCGAAAATATCGTGCGCGAAGAGCATGCGAAATGCCACGTGCCCGAAATGCTGATGCCGACCATGCAGCCCGCCGAACTATGGCAAGAATCAGGCCGTGGAAATTACGGAACGGAAACTTTACAAGTGAAAGATCGTCATGGGCGTGACATGATTTATGGCCCAACGAACGAAGAAGTGGTGACGGATATTATCCGCAAGAATTTGAATAGCTATAAGCAATTGCCGCTACAGCTTTACCATATTCAATGGAAGTTTCGCGATGAAATTCGCCCGCGTTTCGGCGTAATGCGTGGCCGTGAATTTTTGATGAAAGATGCTTA
Organism: Rickettsiales bacterium; assembly: GCA_023301245.1. Lineage (GTDB taxonomy): Bacteria > Pseudomonadota > Alphaproteobacteria > Rickettsiales > JALZUV01 > JALZUV01. The sequence continues at coordinate 1,426 of JALZUV010000153.1, read as the reverse complement.
CAGCTTCGATCTTAACCATGAAGATGCCGTAAAATCTTATAATATGTACTATGAAATGTACCTGAAAATTTTCGAACGTTTAGGCCTAGTGGCAATTCCACTTCGCGCTGATACAGGTGCAATTGGTGGCGACCTTAGCCACGAATTTTGCGTAATTGCGGATGAGGGCGAATCGGCACTCTATTACGATAAGCGCTTTGACGATATTCGTAATGGCACGCTTACCTTGCCACCCGAAGAAATGCGCGAACTTTACGCCGCGGCAGACGAACAGCATGACCCTGATAATTGCCCTGTCGCGAAAGAAGATTTGCGTGAAGCGCGCGGCATTGAAGTGGGACATATTTTTAACTTCGGCACAAAATATACCAAGGCCATGGGCGCAACAGTGCAAGGGCCAGATGGCAAGCCCGTGCATCCTGAGTGCGGCTCTTACGGCATCGGTATTTCGCGCCTTGTGGGTGCAATTATCGAAGCAAGTCACGATGATAATGGTATCGTTTGGCCGCAGGCAGTCGCGCCCTATACGGTAGGCCTCATGAACCTACGTGCGAATGATGAAGAATGCGTTGCCACCTGTGGAGCGCTTTATGCCAAGCTTAAAAATGCAGCTATTAGTACGCTCTATGATGATACGGATGATGGCGCTGGCCAAAAGTTCGCCAAGATGGATTTAATCGGCTTACCTTGGCAAATTGCTATTGGCCCGCGTGGCGTGAAAGCGGGCACAATTGAGGTTAAAAACCGCCGCACGGGCGAGAAGCAAGAAATTTCAGCTGATGCTGCATTGGAGCTTATTACAAATGCTGCTTAACGCTCATGAAAAACTCGTGGCGAAGCGCTATCTCGGCGCGCGTCGAAGTGAGAGTTTTATTGGCGTTATTATTTGGTTTGCCATTATTGGTATCGCCCTTGGGGTGATGACGCTGGTGGTGGTGACGAGCGTGATGAATGGCGTGCGCGGCGAGATGTTGAAGCATTTTATTGGTATGAGTGGCCATGTTCATGTTTATCAAAATACTGGCCATATACTGGATACGGATGCGTTGCTCAAACAAATCAACGCGCTGCCAGAGGTGAAGCGTGCCGTGCCTGTTATTGACGGGCAAGTGATGATAACCGCGCAAGGTGTCGCGCGCGGGGCGCAGGTAAAAGCTTACGATTTATCGAAGGTGGCTGACGCGCAATATCTTGAAAAACACATTACTAAAGGCGGCTTTAGCGATGGTGGCTTGATGGTGGGAAGCCAGTTGGCCAATAGTTTGCGTGGGCAAAAACGCATCACGTTAATTTCGCCTAATGGACGGCAAACGGTGGTGGGGTTAGTACCGCGCATGAAGGCTTATCCGATAAGTGGTGAGTTTACTTTTGGCCTGAATATGATTGATGCGAATTTGGTGTTGATGCCATTTTCACAAGCACAGAC
>JALZUV010000152.1 GCA_023301245.1 Rickettsiales bacterium | reverse complement strand
GAGTACGTAGAATAGGTGCGGCGGAGTCGTACAGCAGTCCGAAAGAGCGTAGAAAGGCGCCTGAGATCCGGTGAGAACAGGCCAAAGAGATGATCTACTGGAGAATGTGGGAACTAGTACAGTAATGAGCCAATGAGCAGCAGTGTTCTGGGAGATACCCTTGCGGAATAGAGCTGACTTTCATAGCTGTTGCCAGCTGCCAACATGAGAGGCTAGTATAGGATGACTAGGAGCTAGACCCTTGCACGGGACAGCTTTGTAGGTTGGGTGAGGCTACCGTTGTGTACCCCATCTTTTAGGAAGAGAATTATCAGAGCAATTTGAGTGAGCTATCGAGCAGGGTCACCGCCCCCCCCTCGTTCAGTGCACCTCGTCTCCTGATCTCATCCGAGCAGAAGAAGAAATAATAAAAGACAATAAAACTACCTTTGCACCTTGATTGTGAGTTACTGCAAGCAAGAGAGTAGAACCTGTTTATTGAGTGTCAGTCTGTTCATCTCTGATCTCCGTTCAGAGAGAGGATCACCTCCCGAGCAACCGCTTTCACCACATTGGCTGTCGTCGGCTCTCTCTTCTTCTATACTCTTTTGGTGTCCAAAGCTGTGATGTCGTCTTCGCTTGTTACTTCGTCTGGTTCGGCCCCTTCCTGTAAGGGTGAGTTCACGCAGGGGATGAGGGAGGGTGTTCAACGCACCCTCGCACTCAAGTTGGGGCGCACTCGCGCCCAATCGCGTGCCCAGGGGTCTGCTTCTAGCCCTGTGTCGCCTATCGGCTTATCAGGCCGTAAAACTGATAAAGAGCTAAAGGGGGCACCCGCTAGGGGAGCCTTCTGCTATACGCTCGAAGAAATCGCGCGCCGCGGGTCTGGCGGTCGCGGTTCTGCTAGTAGGCGTGGAGGGGCTGTCGGAGGTAGTCCGTCGTCCCCGCCGCGTGCTCGAAATGTCCGGGATTCCCCGCAGTTTTCGGCACGCGCCGACGTTATCCGTGTGTCTTCCTCACCTCCCTGCTACGTGATGCTGTTGTCAGTTTGCGTGTTACATGTGATGACACCCATCCTTTCCTTTGGGTGAGAGGCTGGGAGAAGTGTCTTGAACGACACGTTATGCTGCCCGCAGATCTTTTGGGCCACGCTGCATAAACTGTGCCGCTGAACGACACTATGCCAGAGACTGTCTCTCGCAATTTCTCAATCGTTCCGGTTTGGGACACCAGATGCAATTGATGCACGCTGGCGCCGCTGGCAAAACAAACTGTGTCAGTGGGCCGAGCAGAAATACCGCAACCGCCGCAGCACATGATGGTGCGACGGCAAGCCGATCCCCTTGCCGCCAGCACAGCGGTCGTTTTCTTTTTCCCCTTCCTTGCCAGCAGGTGGAAATCGACGTGATAACTTTGACCGAGGGGGGAGACCCGCGGTAATAAAACTGGATTCGGTCACCGCTGCATTACACGCTGCAGGGGCAAGGGACCATGAGGCAGGGTGCGATCTGTCTAGTTACGGTAAGAGTGGTAGTTGATTTTCTTTACCAGGTAGCGAAGGAAGTAATTACCCCAGACCTCCATTTAGCGTTAATTTAATCAAGCCACTCTGCACATATCCTGTCGTTCGCAGTACTGCGACGAGATATGGCCAACCGAAAGGTGATCAACATCAAACTAGGCCCTTGATAGTTCCGCAATTTCGAAGCGGAAGAGTTCCGAGTGTAGCAGTGCCTGATCATACCGCATCCGAGTCAATGTTCTCCACTGTAAGGGTTTGCGCGCCCCCTTCAGCTGATCAACCGAAGTCGACACATGCCCGGATTTGCCGAGCGCACGAGGTAGTGTCTGGAATGAGATCAATGAAACATAGGAAAGTTTGGTGTTTTCCTGGTCAAGGTACCACTGGACAATCACGTGTTACACTAACGCCTGTAACAAGTACGAGTGTTGGTTCTTTCGAGAATTCCGATCTTGGGTCAAGAGCTAGTCTTGATCGTGAAAAACAGTCAAGAGCTAGACTTGACCGTAGAAATGAAAAGAAGTTAAGTAGGATAGTAGAAAGTCAAGAAGAGTTCAAACCAGGCCGAAACCTGAACAACACTGTTAATGCATCTAACAGAAACTTGACCGACTTTAGCGCTGTTAAATGTACAGCGCAGAAAAATGAGAAGGAAATTAATAGTAGCAGTGGTTGTACCAGTGGAATTTTTTCTGACCCCGACCAAACCCACACTACTGTAGTATTCACGCCCTTCGTTCTTCTGCCAAGAATAATATTTCTGATTCTTCTGACTCTGTGTTTCCTCCTAAACGCGTACGCTTGTGCCACGGAGAACGCGCAGATTATTTAGCAGAATATACGAGAGCAGTCGGTGGAGAAGTGATGCTTCATCTAGATATGATAGCCATACAACGAGAGCGCAATCGTTCGCGGGTACTAAGGCGCTGAAGACGCAAGCCTGCACTGTCCTTCTAGATACGGGGAGCCCAGCATCTTTTATTCAAGAGAAGGTGTGGTTGCGTATGTTAGCTTGTGGTGCAGCTTTTCCTGACGGTTTGACAGAAATTGAACCTAAAACATGGGGTGGCTTTCATGGAATTCCTCTAACTACCTCTAATTACGTCCGACTAAACGTACAACTGGGTAACACTGAGAAAAATTCCCGTGGAACAGTTCGTCTCGTAGTGCACGCTTACATCGTGCCAGACAAAGCCATGCAGATGCCGGTTCTGTTAGGTCGAGATAGCTGGTCATTTTTTCCTGTCAGGAAATATAGAGATTTAAATTCTACACAAACACTAGTTACTTTTGTAGGTACAGAGGGTGAATCAGTATCAGGTGATCACCGTTTTAACCAATGGGTTAATAATGCTGTTGGCATGATTGAAGGAGATAGCGATAGTAGCGTAGTAGTACGTGTCGCTGGTAGCAAGTTTAGATTACCTAACGCTATGTCTTGGGTGAGTGTTGCTCTTACAAACGCAGATGGTACAGCAGCCCCCACAGGCTCTTACTATATTCGTTTCGGTTCAGAGTGGTCCCCACAAGAGGCTATCGTTGAGGCAGGGGTGTCACAAATCCCATTACAGAGATTGAATTCAGAGAATTTTTTGATACAGAAAAACATGAAACTAGGAGAAGGAGGTGGAAAATTGACACAGTGCAATTTAGATAGCGCTGAAATTTTTTCGACCAACGTACAAGAAGTAAGTGCCGTTGTAGGAGGCAGTAGCCCTAGTCCGGGAGTATCTAACGATGAACCACCACAGACTGTATTAGCCAGTTTAAATCCCTCACAGCGAGAAGCTTTTATACGTTTATGGAACAAGGTACCTGTGTATTTGCGTGAAATCCATTTTGATTTTGAGGAGAGTCTTTGGACTGCGAAGGACATCGACGCTCTAGGAAATTTACTATGCAAATACGCACATCGATTCTCCAAGCATAGCACTGATTTAGGACACGTTACTGTTGACCCGTTTCGCATTATTCTGAAGAAAGATGCACAACCGGTGAAGCAGAGACCGTATCGTCATTCGCCAGTGCTAGCAGCGAAAGTACAAACAGAGATTGATAAGTTAGTTTTAGCGGGAATTTTGCGCCGATCTTACTCGAATTGGTGTTCACCTTTGGTTGTTATTGCTAAAGCTGATGGTCGTATTAGGCTAACCTGCAATTATAAAAGACTGAACGAACAGTCGATTATACCGGTCATGCCCCTACCAACAGTTGACGATTTATTATCAGACCTTGGGGGCGCAAAAGTTTTTAGTAGTATGGATTTAGTTAGCGGTTTTTTCCAGTGTTCTATACATGAAGATTCTATTCCCTTAACAGCTGTATGCACTCAACAAGGTATTTATGAATGGATGGAAATGCCGATGGGTTTAGCATCCAGTCCTGGATGGTTTCAATCTATTTTGTTGCGAGTCTGCGAAGGCTTACAACGGGTACGCTTATTTATTGATGATATTGTCTGTTTTTCGTCGAGTGGCGCGGAACATGTGCAGGATTTGGAACATTTTTTTTCACGACTAACAAAATTTGACCTGAAATTAGCACCGAAGAAAGCATACCTAGGTGTAAAAGTCATCAAATTTTTAGGTCATCGCGTGACAGCGAAAGGAATTGAACCAGATCCAGGGAAAGTAGAAGCGATGACTAAGTTGCCTATGCCAACGAACGTCAGCCAGTTGCGATCAATATTAGGAGCATTGTCATATTACAGGAAATTTTTACCACAAATGGCAACCTTTTCACGACCTCTGAATAACCTTTTGAAAAAAGATGTTAAATTCGTGTTCACCACCGAACATGTTGAGATCGTACAAGTCTTGATAAAACGACTGTTGAGCCCAGACGTTTTAGCCTTTCCAGATTTTCAAGCAGCCATGTCTGGTAAACGACCTTTCCGTTTGATTACAGACGCATCTCTTGATGGGTTGGGTGCTGTAATTGAACAAGACCAGCCGGATTCGTCTACAAGACCTTTGAGTTTCTTGAGTAGAACGACAATGCCAAATGAACGAAACTGGAGTGCAACAGAATTGGAATGTGCCGCTATTGTTTGGGCGGTTAAGAAAAACAGACAATTGTTTTATGGTATCCCTTTTATTGTAGTGAGTGACCACCAACCGTTGAAAAACTTGGAGAGCTTGTCTACTAAAGTTAACCGAGTACAACGATGGTATGATTTTCTTAGTGCTTATACGTATACGTTGGAGTACCGACCGGGTAAGGCCAACGGTAATGCAGACTTGATGTCACGTTTACCATTGCCGGCCACGGAAGCTGACAACCACCCTGATGTCCGCTTGTCCGACCCAACAGATATCGATGTTTATCTGATCGGTGCGAGTGGCGTGCATTCTGCACAGCTTGCTGAGCCAATGGGTTCCAGCTTGGATGGGCTGAAAGAGCTGGACCCTGGGTTGATTTTTACGGTGGGGGAGAGAGAATTGAGGACAGCTCCGCTCACCACCAACGAAAAGTCGACTAGAGCATGGCAAGTAATTCAGAGTGAACGCGCGAAACGACAGTCGGTAGAAGTAGAACCGCCTAGTATTTTTGCAGTACCGGACGATACACCTTTGGTGCGACCGTCGCAAGTAGTTAGTGGTCAGTGGGAACCAGGATTAGTATTGCATGCATGCCCTTTGACTGAGGAGGGAAGACTTCTTTTAGGCATGAAAAATATGCAAAGCGTAGGTGTGATTGATCCCATTGAAGAAGGTAGTAGTGCTGGAGTAGCAGGTAGCTCTGAGAATCACGACGAGCTTCCTGAAGAAGATTTGGATAGCATGGAAGCTAGAGAGTTTGGTGAAAAATTATGCGAGAAAACTGCTAGTGATTGGGCTGTAGCGCAGTAAAATTGGGATGATATGTTGATGCATGCCGTTGCAGCACATAACAACAATCTAAGTAGAGGAACTGGTCTAGCGCCCAACGAGATTCACATAGGTCGATACCCCAGACTCCCTATGACGATACTTGAAGGACGCGGTGTTAGAGGTCATCAAGGCCTGAAGCAAGATCAGTTAGATTTCCTCGGACTTATGCGAGATAGGCAGGTTAAGGCTTTGGAATTGGTACGGGAGGAAGATCGATTGACTAAGGCGAGACATGCTGCTGCGAACGCGCATCTCGAAGAATTAAGGAATAGATACCTGTTCGTTGATGATCCTAGCATGATACGTACGCTGGATCTATTAGGGAGTTCGATGTATGGTAGGATGACGAGTAGCGGGATTCTGGGACACCTGGACT
>JALZUV010000151.1 GCA_023301245.1 Rickettsiales bacterium | reverse complement strand
ATAGTAATTGGATTTCCGTTAGCGTCTACGCCATTTAATACCAAACGTTTTTTTGCAACAGCATCATTTTGACCTGGGTTCTGTCCCGGAAATGGCCCTTGAAACTGGGCGTAGCTAGATCCGCAAACAAGCAGTGCGCATAGTAATAGAATACTTCTCATGGTAAACCTCTTTCAAATTTTGTGAAACTATGGTCAGGTTTTACAACATGATCCGACGACAAGTCAAGCTTGAGTGGATAAGAACGATTAATACAGAAAAATAGATCTACTACTATACTACTAATAGCCCAAATGCTGTTTGTTAGAACACAACTAAGGCAAGTAACTGCGCAAACCAAATAATCAATGTGATTTAGCTAAATTAAGCCTTGGCAAACTCACCACAGCCTAGCCTATAAAATAGCAAATTGTACCTTCTTTAGTTCAGCTCAGTTATAGTGGGCGCTAGTTAACAACTAAGCGGCAGGAGGTTTCAAACCCTACAGACTGCTACGCGGTAGGATAGCTAGGGTAAAACCTTCGCTTTCGCTAGAGCTAGTGCCACCACATGTTATTTTGAGTGAAGGCCACGCTAATACTGTTCCGTTGGGTAGTGTGACTTCTTGTTTTTCACGTGAAGAATACAATACTGTTTTGATAGATCCGCTACAAATCCCAGATCTTTGAAATGCGTTCTTAAGATTATGTAAATCCTTCTGCTCAGCAATTTTAGCAACTTCGATACCGGAAACACCTTTGATAAATTGGTTTGGCGGATCTATATCTGCGATAGTATCAATGTGGATTGAGCATGACGTGTTAACAATCAAGCCAGCCTCGTTTTTAAAAACACAGGTGATCCTTAACAAACCGTCAACGGTCGTTAATTCTCGAGTTATCAATTGAACTTCTCTGCCGTTTTCAGTAACAGTCTCACTGGAGATAACTGGGAGAATTGTATCTCCAGCAAAAGATGCAGAGTCCACATCAGATAAAATCAAATCCCCGGCATAGCCTGAGGATGTACCTAAAATCATTAAAAATGCGATCAGATATCGAATCAAAATAGCCTCCCTTTTTTGTTTAGATAAAATGTGCAACAGCTGCACCCTTTAAACCAAAAAATGTTAGCACGTACTACCCATTTAGCAAATTTGATCTTCAGCTGTTCTGCAGGCATTGTTTTAGTGCGACCCTACTCCCAACACTATTAGCTTTTCAGGGCTATCGGGGCTTTTAAAACCCAACGATTACAATGCAGCCACGCTTAGCCTGTGCGCCACAGGGGTCACGCAAGATCACCAGTCTGGGCTATATGTAAAAAGCTGAGAGAAAGTAATTAAAACCATCAAAAAACACTCTCAGTCCTTGAGGGAGAACATTATAAAATATAAGACCGATGAAATCTATAAGACTAAATATAAAAAATTAAACCTGGCCCGCTAATAGAGCTGCAATTTTTATTCCCATTCAACAACGACAAGACCGTTGCCGCCATTCTGAAGTGGGTTACCTCCCCGCCCGAGACCTCCTAAAACTAAAGGATCCGTGCTGTTGCCAGGGGCCTGACCTAAACCACTTTGAAAAGAACTAGAAAACACAGCACTAGAGGGCGTTATAAAACCACTTCCACCGCCACCATTTTTTTCATCTCCACCCAGAAACCCACCAGAGCCTCCGCCGTAGTATCCGCTACCGCCACCGCCTCCGCCAAATGTATTTGTAGCTCCAGGGGCGCCAAATAAAAATCCGGATACTGTTGTTGGTGGGTTACTGTCACGCCCTGCAGAAAGTCCTCCAGCAGTTTGAGTTCCACCCTTACCGCCACCAGCTGAAAGGGCATCTCCACCTACAAGTCCGCCGCCGACACCAGCAATGTCGCTAAAGCTGTTGCGAGAACCGCCTCCACCACCAGCTCCTGCTATGATTAAAATATCGGAATCACTAGACACCGTAGCAAAAGACTTAAAGAATACTCCCGATAGTCCACCACCAGCTCCACCAGATTCTGATCCAGATCGCGGGCCTCCCATTCCGCCACCGCCATATGTACCTACGTTTCCATTGGCTTTGCCACCTTCTCCCACGACTATAGTTAGTGTCCCTGTACCTGGAAAATTAGTTTGATCATAGTTTAGTTCTGCATATCCCCCGGCTCCACCTCTGCTGCGAGTTGAACCACTAGTTGGATCACCGCCGCCACCAGCTCCCCAAGCCTTGATCTTTATCCAACATAACTTGCTTGGAAGAGTAGATGGGTCAAAGATTTGATCGCTACCTGAAAAGGTATATATTATTTGATTTGCTAAAGTCGCGGAAGGAGTCGCTGCACAAGTAAACTTTCTGAAGGTTAACTCGGTACCATCATTTTCTAAGCCATCACTAGATCCAAGAGGGTCATTCACACTACCATCAGGATCAGTATATGATGGAGCGGTTGCAATCGGGCCTGCTTCTGCTTGATCGTTTATGCCATCATCGTCACTGTCTAAATCCAGGTAATCTGGAACTGTATCGGTTGTATCATCACCGTCAGCATTTGCAGTGTTTGTTCCTGCAATAAAAGAGCTATCGGTGCTGCCAAACCCTGCCAAGTCATCATAGATATCCAAAACGCCATCATCATCAGAATCCGCTGCATCATCAATTGTTGCAGGGTATGCAACGTAGTCAGCTGTCGCTCGAGCTTCAGTTGCGTCAGGGATTGTATCCCCATCTGAATCGAGATCTAAAAAGTTTTTAGTATCATCTAGGTTTGTGTCTATAGGGTCTGTTCCAAAAGTTCCGCCTGTAAGATTCGTGTTTACAGAAGCATCATAGATATCGATCAATCCATCGTTATTTGCATCACCATTTGCAATTGTAGGGTCAATATTTGCTTGAAGCCAAGCTAATGATTCTGCCTTTGTGATAGAGCCATCACTGTTGCTGTCAGCATCAACAAAAACGAAACCACTTTCTGTTAGGTCGCTAATACCGTCATTATCTGAATCCAGGTCTTTGCCGTTTGCGACAATATCTCCATCCTTGTCATCTATACACGAAGATCTTGCCGTAGATCTAGAAGCCGTAAAACTAACTCCACCAAAGTTGTTTTCTCTAAACGAAACAACAGTTGCATCTGTGGTAGTTATAGAGCCCCAGTCCTGGTTTGAGTTTACAAAAAGATTTGATTGCAAGCCTGAAGCTATCTGGCCATTGATGGCTATGCCCGGTCTTGGAGGTGCGACCGTCCCCTGAATAAAAGTCCAAGTCCCACCGTTTGTCGTAGCAGCTGAAGATTGATTTCCACCTGACGCACTGTTCCAAACCTGCCCGTGGCTTACACTACTAGCTGTGTTTGAAATACTCACATCGACAATATCAGAAAATTCTACGGTAACCTCAGGGTTGTTAGAACCTGATACGTTTAAATCAAAATCACCATTGGCTAATATATTTGTAGAGCCGCCGGTGGTGCTCGTCACAAAAGTTGTTCCGTCAGGAAGGGTCCCTGAACTAGCATTAATCTTTGTTGAAAAAATACAATTCTCAGCCTCAGCTGTATCCAAAATCCCGTCATTATCATCATCTACATCCACAGCATCAGGAACCCCGTCACCATCAGCGTCTCTAACGGTGGCTTCCAGGTTTTTTGAGTCGCTACCTGTGTCACCGTCTGAGTCTGTAATAGTTGCACCGACCGCTAGTGATCCACCTGAAGTGTTAGCTGTTAAAGTAATAGACCCGCATTCTGCAGACGACAGATCAAAAGACCCAGAAGCAGGGCAAGAACAAGCAACAGGCGAACTCCCTGAACTTAAATCAACATTTGAGGGTATTGTTAGAGCAATAATGCTTCCAGGCACAGAGCAACTACCCGTCAGAGTGACGGCATCACCATCTACAAGGTCACCAGTAAACGGATCGATTGAAATAGCCGCAGGCACGTCAACGGGCGATGCAGACCCTGCAAGAGAGCTCCCCCCGTTTGATACGTTCGGGGTTAGCGTAAAGTCTGCTGAGTTAATGACAACACTTACAGATGAGCAGTCAATAACTCCAGCGTTGCAGCTGCATGCAGCCGGGCTTGTTACCATGCTTGCCGCTGGCGTTGCTGCAAGCGATACGTCCGCGCCACTCGGAGCACAGCTCCCCATATTAGAAGGAAGAACCTGTAACGTAGAGCTCGGCGTAAAAGTAAAACTCGTATTTAGCTCTACAAACAAATTGATATTTAAAGTGTCTTGATCTGTCACGACAATAGCTGTATTCGGATCGGTCATGGTTGTCACTACAACAGGCATAGCACCGTTTGGGCCTGTCCCGGAAAATGTCACAGGGCCGCAGCTAAACACTTCATTTGCACAAGTACAACTGGCAGATGCAGGGCTCATATCTGCAGAACTAAGCTCAACAGTTGCTCCTTCTATGTTGCAAGCACCGGTCAGCGTTGTTGCCTCTCCAACCTCTATATCTACTTGGTGGACCAAGTCGACAGCCGGAACCGGCACTGTCTGCTCGCCGGCGTTGGTGTTGCCGTTTGGATCTTCGACCTCTACCTTAAACTTTGGCTTAGAGCCGTTTGGACCGGTGCCAGATATCCTAACAATGCCGCAATCGAATCTTCCTGCAACACACGGGCAGCTTACCGGGCCTGGGTTTGAAGCGTCAAAATCCTCACTCGAAACAGTTACGGTTGACCCGTCCGGAAAACAGCTGCCAACGATCGAGGTCTCGCCCAAAACAGAAAAAGGAAGGCTTAGCTTAGCGTCTGTTGCAGTCGCACCGTCAAGGTTGAGGTGATAGTTCTCATTGCAAGAAACACAAAACATCAACAAGAGAACAGAACTAATTAGTTTTGGTAAACCCATTTTACTTCCTTAATGTGCGTATTGGGAGTTTTTATCTTTTAATGTGACTTCTTTTGCGTAATAAGATTCAGACTCTTGAATAAGAACCGAGTTATTTTCTTGAGATAAGCTCGAACCAACAAGAGCCGGAGACGTGCTGCTGCCGACGACAACAACTACATTGTTTTCTAAAAGTGGATTTTTTTCTTTTAATAAAAAAGTGTTTTTGCTATCTGCCTTTAGCAGCACGTAGGTTTGATCAGTTCCATTCATCACAGAAGAAATTTGTTGTGGACCGATGTTTGAAACACCTCTGGCAACGTAAATATCCCTGCCATTTTCTGAACCTACTTTTGTGTAGCCAGCATCACTGAAAGCAGGTGTTTGCATAGCCAGCGGCTCTCCACGAGTCGTGCATGATGAAAAAACAACCAAAGAGAAAGATATAAGAACGGTCTTGAAATACTGCTTCATAGCATAGCTGCCTTATGTTTTAGGTTTTTCCACACTTACAACCTTTCGGCATCTTACAGAAAACCTTTACACCAAGCCCAAGTGCCTGATAATATTGTCACAAGCAGCATTTTTTCTGAAAAATCTTCATGTTTTCCCTAGATAATACAGGTGGTGTTATGCGTTTTTTTCTAGCTTTATTCTGTTCTCTTGCTTTCAGTCAGCACTTGTTTGCAATCAATGTCCAACAGTTTTCCAGGAGCAACTCGCTCACTTACGAGACCCTTGAAGATGCGAGGTCTCAAGTAGGCCACGTTCAAAACAACTACAAATGGCTAGGGACGTTAGGCTACTCATTTGTAAACGAGCCTTTGGTTGTAAAAAGTAGCGATAACGACGAGCAGAGATCATCTATTTTAAGTGACCTTCAAACTGTTCACTTTGGGTTTGCCTATTATTTTAGTCCACGGTTTCAGCTTGGCTTAACGAGCGGTTATTCATTTTTTGAAGACAGTGAAGAAAACAGTCAAACCGCCTTAAACGACCTTGATCTAAAGGCTAAATTTAGAGTTTTTCAAAGCAACCGTTTTGCATTGGCATTGATGCCTATTCTAACGGTTCCTCTGGATAAAAAAGAGTTTGAGATCATCAGCTCTAACAACATTAGGTTTGGCAAGCAAGCACTACTGTCTGATAGCTCAATTGGGTATGGTGTCAGGTTTCTTGGAGAGTTAACCTTTAGAAGGCTGCAAATTGTTGCTAATTTAGGGTATCGCTACTCCGAAGATGCCAAGTTTACCGACCGAGGTGGAGTCGAGCATATTGACATGGAAAACCAGCTTTACTCTGGAATCGGTGCTTATATACCCGTAACGGCCAAATGGGGGTTTAACGCCGAGTTCACGCGTTTATGGTCACTACCATTTAATTCAAACATTAACCCTAATGAACTTCTTGTTGGAACGAGCTTTGGTTTAATTAAAGGAATGCATGGATTTTTAAGTGCTGGCTTTGGAAACCTTATTGGAAGCTCAGATACAGATGGCAACGACATAAGGCTTTCAGGAGGCATCAAGTTTTACCTCGGCGGATTTTCGGACAAAGAACTTAGGCGCCCCATTCGAATTGACAAAGCCCCAAAACCAGCGAGTAATTGCAACTATCAATTGTTTGATCACGGAAACATCGGGACAATTCGATTTGCTAATAATCGCTACTCGCTTGTCTATGGTGACCAAGTGGCTTTAGAGTCTCTTGCAAAATCCATTAAAGACAATCTCAGTATTATTGAAAACATTGAAATATTTGGCCACGCGTCGGCATCAGCAAGTGATTCTTACAACATGAAGCTTTCTAAAAAACGAGCTCTTGGAGTAGAAGAAGTTTTTCGAAATAACGGTATCCCTGCCGGCCTGATGTCCACAACATGGCAAGGTGAATCACAGCTTTTAGATAAAGCCGCTGGATCTCTTGCTGGCAAAAAAAACAGACGCGTGGAAGTCCAGGTCAGCTTTAAAGGGTGTGGTAAAAAGCGTATTCGTTCGTATTGACTTGCCTCTCCTTCGGTTACTCACATAGCCTATTCGTGTTCAAGCCTCTCCAAGCAGAGGT
>JALZUV010000150.1 GCA_023301245.1 Rickettsiales bacterium | reverse complement strand
GCTTTGTTCGGTAGCTCGGTGGCGGCAAAAGGCGTTTTTTGGAAAAAGCTGCTATTGCGGGCATAAGCACCATAGAAGAGCTGCTTATTCGTCCATTCAAAATCCATCGTCAGCGCGACGGCCTCACGCAAGGCGGGGCTTTGTAGGTGCGGTTGACGCAGGTTGAAGAAGAAGGCCTGCATACCTTGTGGGCTATGATCGGGGATTTCGGTTTTAATCAAGCGCCCCTCTTGCACGGCGGGGGTATTATAGGCAGTCGCCCAATTGCGTGATATATATTCGCGGTGAATATCAAATTCGCCCGCTTTGAGTGCCTCAAGCTGGACGGTAGCATCGCGATAGACATCGTAGCGCAGCTTGCTGATATTATATTGCCCCAGATTCACTGGTAGCTTTTGACCCCAATAATCATCGTGGCGTTGGTAGGTGATGGAGCGCCCGACATCGACCGTATCAATTTTGTAAGGGCCGCTACCTAACGGCGGGATGAGGGTGGTTTTTTCAAACTCAACCTCTGTGTAATAATGTTTGGGCAGAATGGTCATGCTGGCCGCTAATATCGGCACTTCGCGATGGGCATTCTCGGCGAAATCAATCCGCACGCTATGTTCGCCCGTTTTAGTGGCCTTTTCAAGCGGCTGGTAAGTGATACGATAAACAGGGTCAGCCTTTAGTTTGAGGGTTTCGAGCGTCCAAATTACATCCTCAGGGGTGATGGGTTTACCATCATGCCACTTGGCTTTTGGGTTTAGCTCAAACTCCATCCAGCTTTTATCTTCAGCTAGGCGAAAGCGCTTGGCAATCAGCGGGTAGTAAGTCTGCGGCTCATCGAGCGAGGCAACCATTAGCGAATCATAAAGCATCTTCAGCCCAGGTGCTTTGACCCCCTTCATAATGAAGGGGTTTAGGCTGTCAAAGCTAGAAGGGCTGGCCATTTTAGCCGTGCCACCTTTGGGTGCGGTAGGATTCACATAATCAAAATGCTTAAAATTTGTAGCATATTTGGGTGTGCCAAATAACGTGAGTGCTTGCTGCCATGATTCGGCGTGAGCATAAAAGGGCAAAAGCAGCGCCACTAAAAATAAGATGCGCCGCATGGAAAGCCTATTCCCCCGTTGGCAGGGTCGTGAAGAGCTCGTTCTTATCGCGCAATAATTTTATCAATGCAAACTCTCGGCCTGCCTTTTTGGCATTTGCGAGCCCTGCTTCGACATGGGCAATGGTGGTGGTTTCTTTGCCATTAACCTGCACAATAATATCGCCGATACGAATATTCTGTTTGGCTGCCTTGGTGCCTTGTTTAATATTAACAATCACCACGCCGCTTAGCTCTTTGGGCAAACGATATTTTTTGCGCATTATGTCGTTAATGGTCGCTAACTCGATGCCGCCAAGTTTCTTCGTGATGACCTCTTTAGGCACATCTTTCTTTGGCTTAAGCTGTTGGTTGCCCGCTAACTCGGAGCTTTCGTCTAGCTCGCCAAGCATCACTTTAGTGCTGGCACGTTCGCCATTGCGCCAATAATCAACCACGACCGCTTTGCCCACTTTAGTTTCGGCCACAATGCGTGGTAGTTTTTTCATTGCATTGACGGGCTTGCCATCAAAGTTCAGAATCACATCGCCCGATTTTAAATCGGTTTTTGCTGCGGGAGAATCTTTTGTAATCTCTAGCACTAATGCGCCAGCTGCATCTTTTAGGCCAACTGCGGCGGCGACTTCGTCGGTCACCTCTTGAATTTTCACGCCCAACCAGCCGCGATAAGTGCGGCCATGTTCGCGCAATTGGTCGAGTACAGGTTTTGCCAATGATGAAGGAACGGCAAAGCCAATTCCTACATTTCCGCCTGATGGCGAGAAGATGGCGGTGTTAATACCAATAACATTGCCGTTCATATCGAACATAGGGCCGCCCGAGTTGCCACGGTTAATGGCAGCGTCCGTTTGTAAGAAATCGTCAAATGGCCCTGCGTTGATAGAGCGCGAACGGGCAGAGATAATCCCCGCAGTTACGGTTCCACCAAGGCCAAACGGGTTTCCGATAGCCATAATCCAATCGCCCACGCGGATAGAATCAGAATCGCCGAGAGTCACGAAAGGTAGAGGCGTGTCGCTTTTAACCTTTAATAGAGCTAAATCGGTCTTAGGGTCGCGCCCTACGATGGTAGCCTCAAGGCTAGTGTCGTCAGATAAGATAACGTGAATCTCATCCGCTTCGGCAATTACGTGGTTGTTAGTGACCACATAGCCGCTAGCGTCGATAATAAAGCCCGAACCTAATGAAGTTACCTCACGCTCTTTGGGAGAGGTTACGCCACCACGTTGCTTCTCCAGTTGGTCGAAAAATTGACGGAACGGGTCAAATTTAGGGTCATCAGGCAGTTGGAACATAAAGGGCATGCCGCCGTTGCCGCCGCCTTGTTTCACCTTTTGCGTGGTCGAGATATTGACCACGGCTGGGGTGAGTTTTTCTACCAGTGGCGCAAAACTCTCAGGTGCCCCGCGCGAAAATGCAGGGGCAGATAGAATTAACAGGCCAGCAAAAACAAGACTAAAAAGACGATTCATAAGTTTACTCTAAATGTTTCAGGAATTCACTATCAGGCGATAAAATCACGGTAGTATCATTGCTGCTAATTGAATTCTCATAGGCTTGAAGCGAACGATAAAATTCGAAGAAATTAGCATCGCTTTCAAAAGCATCCGCAAAGATTTTCGTGGCTTGGCCTTCGCCTTCACCGCGAATGGTTTGCGACTTTTTATTCGCTTCTGCTAGCACTTCCGCACGTTTACGGTCGGCAGTCGATTTAATTTTCAACGACTGCTCTTGACCTTGTGAGCGGAATTTCTGCGCCTCTTCGGCAAAGTTAGCCCGCATACGGTTGAAGGTTGATTGCGAAATTTCAGCTGGCAGGTCAGCACGGTTAATGCGTACATCAACCACATCAATACCAAAGCCACGTTCGGCAACTTGTGCCTTCACTGCACCATCAACTGCGGGAATTGCTTCGACTGTTTTACGTGCAGAGCGCAATAAACGACGGTTTACCTCGACACGAATGTCGCTCATAATTTGCACGCGCTGGTCAGATAGTAAATCGCGTAAGCCCTGCTTACCCAATACTTCACGCACTGACGAGAAGACGATAGAGCGTAGCTGCTCGTTCAAATTTCGTTCATTACGCACTGATTGATAGAAGAGTAGCGGGTTAGTGATGACATATTTAACAAAGGCATCCACCACGACACGCTCTTGAATGCCGCGCTTTTCATCGACCATGTTGATTTCTTCAGGCTTCGCATTGAACTCTAAAATACGGTTATCGTAACGCGTAAGATCCTGAATAAATGGCGTTTTAAAATATAGCCCAGGCTCTTGCACGGTGCGAATAGGTTTACCAAATTGTAGCACCAGCACTTGTTCGGTTTGATGTACGATGAAAGCCGATTGCAGTAGGCCGATAATAGCAACGGCGGCAATTCCAATGAGTAGAGGTTTTTTCATGATCTAGCTCCCCTTCTTCATTCGGTTATTTTGCA
Organism: Rickettsiales bacterium; assembly: GCA_023301245.1. Taxonomy (GTDB): domain Bacteria; phylum Pseudomonadota; class Alphaproteobacteria; order Rickettsiales; family JALZUV01; genus JALZUV01. The sequence goes on along the minus strand of JALZUV010000150.1, from coordinate 673 downwards.
CTTCAGGTAGCGGCAAGTAAGGTAACACCCCGCCTGACGCACTCTTATCGATAATGATTTTTGGCATATCATCCATAATTTTTTCCATGGTTTCCAAATACATACGTTTACGGGTTACGCCTTTGGCAACTTTATATTCGTTATAAACTGACAAGAAACGCGCTGCTTGACCTTCGGCCTCGGCTACGGTTTCAGCCTTATAAGCAAGTGCTTGTTGTTCCATTTGAGCGGCTTTACCGCTTGCAACAGGTAAAATTTGGTTGCTGTAGCGATTGGCTTTTGACACTTCGGTTTCTAAGTCTTGCTCGGCCTTTTTTACATCCTGATAGGAGTCAATCACCTCATCAGGAACATCAGGCTTACGCAGGTTGACCCCTACAATGCTAATGCCCGCTTTATATTGGTCGAGCACTTCTTGGATAGTTTTCGCGCTACGTTCGGCGATATCGGCTTGGCCTTTATCGATAATATAAGCCAGTGGCATTTGGCCAATTACTTCGCGCATCACTGATTCCGCAACGGGGCGGATGGTTTCAATCGGCTGGCGAATGTTAAATAGGAAGTCTGCTGTGCGGTTTGGGTCAATTTTCCACTGCACGTCAAAATTAATATCAACGAGGTTTAAATCGCCTGCAAGCATGCGGTTATCTTCGTTACGGCTATATTGGTCGCC
>JALZUV010000149.1 GCA_023301245.1 Rickettsiales bacterium | reverse complement strand
TCCTTTTCTAAGACCTGAAATGTATTCCTCTAAATCACATTCATAGATAATCACACGCCCGCCCTCTTTGAATGCTGGAATCTTCCCCGATTTAATTCTCCGATCCACAGTTTTAGCTGACACTTTCAAACGTGCGGCAGCCTCTTCTTTACTTAAAATTTCAAGTCTAGCATTCATATCATTTAATTCTATTGAAGCACCCGAAGCGGCGCCCAATCAACCATCGCAAGCGTGTTGTTCATATTGTCATCATAGGGAACAGGAAAACCAACCTCTTCCCCGCCTCCATCAAAACAATGAACCAATTCAATCTCTAGTTCGCCATTGTCGATGTAGATGCAGAAATCAAAGTCATTGGGAATTCGTATGTCTAAGAGACCATGTAACTGAGCAATCAATTCCAATATCTCTTTGCTGTAATTTGAGTTTTTGAATCTTTCTAACTCACCACGTGATACACAAAATAACTTCTTACCAAACCTGTCTGGCTGAGTTTCTCTTGTGAGATTTCCTATAAGTTTTTGGACGTTCATATTCACTATTTCAATTTCTTCGTATCCATCAAATCCTTGTGCCATTTAGATTGCCACTGCCAAAACCGCCCCTCCCAATCGGGCTTATCACCTTCGATTTCCTCCCTAGTCACTCGACCCAGGTTGATCATCCGTTCTTCAAGCTCTTGAGCCCATAACTTCAATTCACACACGGGAATATATACCAATGGTGTTTCTCTCGTTTTCCTCTGCTTGCCAAAGATACTCTTTCGCGTCTTGGTTACGTAGAAACAAAAAGCCGTAAGTTTTCCCTCCTTCACTCGTTTATGGACTGCCGCTCTTGAGACAGGCGCAAACATGCTAGCACCACCGGGTGAAACACACCGCCCAGCTATTTCGCATACGGCCTCATACCAAGGTCCCGATGTGCCTTCGGGTCCTTCTGCACGATACATTCGAGTATCTGGAACACATTCGCCGAATACGTGGCGAATTACTTCTGGGATTTCTACTATTCGAGCGAGTTCAGGTGCCATGAAGTAAGAACACACGGAAAGTTACAAAACGTCAACATAAAGTTTCATATCGTTACTTTTCGAGAGGCTAGCAATATCTAAATATAACAGTTCTCAGCTATTTCAATATGATCAGATGCAAAATCATCCCATTTCGCACTCGTATATTTCCCTTGCCCCTTTGGAAGGCGTGATCGTTTGATTAGTTTTGCATCTATACGTAGATCACAATCAATTTTCACGATTGCCAGCACATTGAAGTTACCAGCACGCTTCACCCTAACATCACGGCTATCTCTCAAAGGAGATATTGTTTTCACCTCAACGAAGTTTTGACCAATTTTGCCATCAGATCCTTGTGTGTAGGGTTCATGGCGAACCATTCCAAAACGACTCTCAATGTATAGCTCTCCAATTTCGCCATAGATAGGAAAACCATTTTCTATTTCCTCATCTGACTCGAAATGATTTTTGACTACCTCTAATAGCTCTTTGTAAGAGCATTCGCGTAATGGTTTGGGCTCTTCTTCGGTGTAATCTCCTAACACTGAGTCAATGTAATCCCAGCTAGTCCACTCACCATCTCCCCATATGCCCTCACTAGCATCAGAAATTAGAACTCCAGTATAAGCACACTTCATAAGTTCCAATATCCTAAATACTCTGATTGATTCCAGAAAAAACGAGGACAGTTATGGTAGTAGTGTGAACTTAAATGGGCTTCGCCCTACAAGCACGATGAAAAGTCGTCTTCCAAGGATGCCAAATTTATGGATCTGTGCGCGCGTTGCTTGCCCCCGCAATTGCCAGACGCAGGAGGCCTAGACCAGAGGTGAGTCGAAAATTATCATCTGCGTCTGCCAATCACGACTACAGAAGCTTCGCACGATATTTTGCAAATTTGATTTATTATACTAGACATCAAAAAGAATTGTTCATTAGAGTAGTCCTGAAGAAATGTTTATCAATCACGACTATGGAAAAATCTAAACGAAAACATTATTCAAGGGAGCGTATCTCTTCTATGTCGAAAACCATGCTGCGAGTATGCTTCGGCAATAATTATGATTTTTCGAAACCTGCTGACTTAAAGAAGTTGCTAGATTTGTTCATAACCAAAAAATGGATTGATTTTCACCATGATCAAGATTTAGGCCGTTTACCCAACAACAAAAAAATCTACGGCGGCTTCAGTATTAGTCCGTTTCGTATCGATATTGATAAATCGTTGGAAAAGTGGTCATCGAAGTTTTGCTTCACTCTAGCTCATGAAATCGGGCACTTTGTATTGCACCGAACTTTAATGGGCAAAGGTAAAACCATAGGTCGAGAACGGCTGCCAGTAGATACCGCGGAACAATTGCGCTACCGTGACATGGCTGGCATGAGTGACCTCGAGTGGGTGGAATGGGAAGCCAATGAATTTGCATTGTCTTTAATAATGCCCATACAATCACTACGTTCGAATGTTGTTAGGATGCAGAAAGAAATGGGGGTTCTGCGTAACGAAGGACTTATTTACTTAGATCACCAAGCCTGTAATCAGGTAGATTTCGGTATACAGCTCCACCATTTGAGCCGTATTTACTCAGTGCCTAGTATATTGATAAGACGAAGACTCAGGTTTCTGAATATTTTAGTTGAAAAGAAGCGATTGAAAAAATTTAGTTCTATGAACGATCTGAGCAATTCATGTCTCAACGATTTGATACAGATTATAAAACAGCCTGTTGCTCGTTAAACTCACTCAGCAACGCGGGTAATTCGAGCTATACGCTGCTTTGTTTGTAAATCGCACCCTTGACGATTCAACACTATGACTGCTGGCTCCGATAGTTTTGTGAAATATGGAGCGGGGAGTAGTGTGGACACGATACTATCGTTGGGTGGCTTATTGTATCCCTCATCAGGAACTTTCTTTCGCTTGTTTTTGTTCCAATTTTTTATCGGTTTAAGTTTCCAATCCAGCCCCACTTTTTCACGAATCAGCTTCATTTCGCTTTCCTCTTTATCCTTCCGCTGAAGTTTGAGCGGTCCGAGAGCCTGGACAATGTGCATTTTGAAA
>JALZUV010000148.1 GCA_023301245.1 Rickettsiales bacterium | reverse complement strand
ACCGGCACACCGCGAGATGCTCCCGGCGAGGCGAGGCTTGCTCCTACGACTACCCCTTCGACTACAACGCGCGGACGCATATTGTCGAGACCAATGCCGGGCCGCGGCTGGTCTACCGTCGGCGAAATGCCGAGGCCGACGCTAATGTTGTCTCCTACAACGCCAGGGTCCTGTCCCTTTGGGACGGGCACGCCAACGTGGTGGCCATTCTCGACATGCGGGTGTTCGAGTATCTGCTGGCGTATGTTCTGAAGGGTCTCGACGAAGTAACTGTCATCCTCACGCAGGGCGGGGATGGCGAGCGAGACGACGCGGACGTCGAGGAAATTCGCACGTACGTCGCCAACCGGTACATGGGAGCCTGTGAGGCGGTCATGGTTTTGTTCGGCGGCAGGTCTTACCCAGTCGTCTCCTTATCACCTCCCGTCGTGCGGCTTCGTGTGGCCGTGCCTACGGCCGATGGTTTCGTCGTCCTCGACGAAGACTCCCTCCTTGGGCTGAGTGACGCCGCGGTTGTTGACAGCATGCTCAGCCGGAGAGTGACAGACGTCCACCGATGGCTTGCGCGTCCCCTTGATCCGGAGTTCGACGACGTCGGATTCGTCGCATACTTTGAACGTTATGTTGTCCACAACGACCGCCCGCGGAGGGATGGAACGTACTGGACCGACACCCACATCGAGCACCCTGGATACATCACGCGGAGGAGCCTCGTCGGGCGGGGTCGCGGCACGATTGCCCGCATTGTTCGCGTGCCGAGATCAAGCGGAGAACCTTGGTTCCTGTCCGTGATCCTTCGGAGGGGTAACCCCCTCCTGGGCACCGGCGCCCAGGCTCGGGACTGGGATGGTCTGCGCTTGCTCGGCGGGAGCTTGCGCGACACGTTCGAAGACGTGGCGAGGGGCCTCGGGTATGTCCAGCTCCATGAGGAGGGCCGGACCGTCATGCAGGAGATGCGCGTTTTTGGTGCGAGCCCACGCGCCTACAGGACTACTTTCTGCATATTTGCCGTGGACGGCAATGACATGCGGTCAGCTCTGGAGGAGTTCGGCGAGCAAATGAGCCGTGACTTCCGGGGTGGTCGCAGCGCGCTCCTCAGAGACCTCGACCGGACGCTGCAGTTTATGGGCTCGTCTCTCGAGCAGTGTAACCTACCTCCTGTCGGCCGCGGGCAGGGCGTGTCCAGCCAGAGTAATCCCCTGGTGTATCGAGTGAGGCAAGAGCTCGACCAAAGGCGGCGTGAGCGCGGCGACGAGTTCCGACGTCTTCGGCCCGGTCTAAACGCCGAGCAGGGCGCCTTCGTCGATGCCGTCTTCGAGGACCTCGCCACTGGCCGAGTTCGCGCGCGCTACATCGATGCGCTACCTGGACGGGGCAAGACGTTCATGCTTCGCACGCTGGTACTTGGCCTGCGGTCGCCTGTGTCCGGGCGGCCTCTCGTCGTCCTTACCGTCGCCTCTACCGGTGTCGCGGCGTCGCAATACCTCGGGGGCCTCTCGGCCCCAGAAACAGACGGCACGACCGCTCACCGAAGGTTTAGAATCAGCGTCAGTGCGTCCTGGGACTCGGATGATCCTCCATCTTGCCGGGTTACCGGCGGGTCGGACGCGGCGGCACTCCTTCGAGTCGCCGACGTTTGCATTTGGGACGAGCTCGCCAACGCACGCAGGAGCGACTTCGAAGCGGTCGACGCGGGTCTGCGAGAGTTGCGTGCCTCCGACCTCCCGTTCGGTGGACTCACCTTTATAGGAGTCGGCGATTTCCACCAAATACCGCCCATCGTCATCGGAGCGACACCCGAATCCCGCCTGGAGCACCTCGTGCACCAATCGCCGCTGTGGAGGCACGTCACCGTTACCACTCTTCGCCAAAGCGTGCGCATGGGAGGGGATCCCGAGTACAGCGCCCTCGTTGACGCGCTCTGCACGGGGGAATGGCCGGATCGCTCACCCGACGGCGTACCCCTTCTGCCGACTTGGGTCGCTCGAGTTCAGGGCGAGGGGGACGCCATCGACTTCGCCTTCCCCCGCCTCGACGATCCCGGTCACATCGCGCAGGGTGCCATCATGTGTTCCACCCACGCCGCCGCGGACGTCTACAACGACAACCTGTACGCTCGCATACCGGGGGACGAGACCGAGCGCGAGGCGTTCGACGTCGTCGACCCTGACCACGACTACGTGAGCGATGAGCGGCTAGCACTACATCGATCTTACGGCGTGCCGCCGAGGACCCTACGGTTACGGCGAGGTGCTGTATACGGCATAATGCGCAACCTGTCGCCGACCCTCGCCCACCACACTCTCGTTACGGTAGAGTCATGGACGGCGAACCTGGTCGGTGTCCGTATCATCCGAGAGGGCGTCGTTAGCGATGCCGTCGACTTCCTCCCGCGGATCAACTTCGAGTTTGACCTGCGCGCGCGAGTTGGGCCGCACGTAGTACGCAGACAGTTCCCGTTGTACTTCTACGGGGCCACCACGATCAACGCCTGCCAAGGACGAACGCTCGATCGCGCCATTGTGGACATCATGTCACCGCCGTTCGACCACGGGCACGTTGGCGTGCAGTTCAGTCGTGTGCGTTCGCGAGACGCAATCAGGGTGAGGTGTGACGAATCGGCCTTGGTGGCCAATCGTGTCCCGATTGCCAACATCGTCATCCCCTCCTTCCTCGTCCGGGAGCAAGACGGTGAGAGCGGCGAGGGGCTGCGGAGAGGACGTCAAATGGCCGCCGACAGGTGGGAGGAAGCTCGCCTGGAGGGACAAGCCGCCCGGATCCGTCAGGCGGGCGTCGACCGAGATCACCAGCGCGGGTGCGTGGAAGAGCAAAACGTTCGTGCCGCGGTCGAACAGGCGGAGGCGAGCGAGCCGGGGCGTCGCGAGGAGCAGGGGGGGCACCAAAACGAAGAGCGTGAGCAAGCTCAACGAGAGGAGCGTGAGCGGGAACAAGGTCGTCAGCGGGAGCAGGTGACAATGATGCTGTGCCGCCTTGCTGTCACGGTGTCTTATTCGTCGCCGTCATCCACGCGCTTACCCACAAGTGGGTACTAGTTCAAACCGTTACCCGCTTACGCAGCTCCTCCCCTTCCCCGTCATCCCCCTATTGAACAGCAGCGTTGGTTGCTTTTTGGCCTTCTTTTAACTTCGCGGTAGCGCGCCTTCCCGGTAGCTTAGTTCCGTTTGTTGTTGGTGTTGTGATCGCTGTTTGGGTGGTGGCTTTCGGTGTTAGAGCGGTTGACTTTAGTGCCAAGAAGTTGGATCGTCGCGATCGTCCGCCCGCTCCCTCGCATCGCCCGTTCGATCCGTCGATCACGCGCAGCTCAGTCGATCGTGTGTATATCTGGGTGTTTGTCTGGGTGGGTGTGTAGATGTATGTGGTGTTCATCAAAGAAACCTTTATTAAGTTTCAATAAGTTCAATGGTCAATCATCCACCCATCCGCTCGATCGATCGTCGCTTTTGTCTACACATCGCACCCA
>JALZUV010000147.1 GCA_023301245.1 Rickettsiales bacterium | reverse complement strand
ACCAGCACATCATCAGCACGTAAAAATTCGGGCAGTTGGCGGATAGTGCTATCGGCCAGCGCTCCACTCGCAGAAACGGCCAGCAACCGTGACGAATCACGAGGGCTGGCCGGTTTTTGCGCTATCAATTCCTCGGGTAAAGAGTAATCAAAATCCGTTAGCTGCATTTTATTGCATTACTGCGCAGCAGCAACAGGTGCAGCTTCAGCTTTTTCAGCATCGGCAGCAACCGTTAGTGTTATAATTTTATCTGGATCAGTCACGACTCCGCCAGAGTTGCTACCTTTTTTAATACGATCAACATGTTCCATGCCTTCGATCACACGACCCCAAGCTGTGTAGTTATTATTAAGGTGAGGCGCATCGTCAAACACGATAAACCATTGGCTATCCGCACTATTAGGGTGCGATCCACGCGCCATTGATGCAACACCACGCTTATGGTCAACATCGTTAAATTCAGCATCTAGCTTTTGGCCAGAACCGCTTGTGCCCGTGCCTGTAGGGTCACCTGTTTGTGCCATAAAGCCTTCAATTACACGGTGGAATACGATTCCATCGTAAAATTTCTCGCGCACCAACTCCTTGATACGAGCAACATGAGTAGGCGCCTTTTCAGGCAATAATTCAATTACAACACGACCATCTTTAAGTTCAAGAATTAGCGTGTTTTCCGCATCAGCGGCATTGGCAGTAGAAGTCATCAATAAAAATCCTATGGCTGTTAGTAATGTTAAAATCTTGTTCATATTATTTTCCCTGTTTTATTGCCTCATACTTAGAATATAGGGCAGTCAGTCGCAAGTTATAAGGGCAATCATGTTTTTTTCACTTTATTGTCATAAAGTTAAGTTCACGCTCCACGAAGGTTTACGCCATAAATCTGACGAACACGCCTTGCTCACACCCTTGGTTTCATCCTATTTTAGTCAAAGCTACAGCCACAGCATCCGACACAAAATGCGAAACATCGCCATCTAGCTTGGCAATCTGCTTCACAAAACGCGATGAGATAAAGTGAGTAGATTCTGACGCGGTCAGAAACACCGTCTCTAATTCAGGCGCAAGTTTATGGTTAATATTGGCCATCTGAAACTCATATTCATAATCTGAAACTGCGCGCAACCCACGTATCAGCAAGCCCGCCTTTTGTTCGCGCGCAAAATTCACCAACAAGCCAGAAAATCCCGTGACCGATACTTTATCGGTTAATTCCAGCCGTTCCAACTCGGCTTGCACTAGCGCCACACGTTGCTTCAAGCTGAAAGCGGGCGACTTACCCGTATCTTCGGCCACGCCAATTATCAACTTATCGACCACTCTGCAGGCGCGCAAAATAATATCTTCATGCCCTTTTGTCATAGGGTCGAACGTTCCGGGGTATATGCCTGTGCGTTGCGTCATTTTATATCGCTTCCGTAATGCCCATTTTAAGTGAATCAAATGCCATAATGGCGGCAGCATGGGTAGCTACATTTGTATCAGGAATTTGCACCATACGAATATCGTCAATGTCGTGCTGTGCGAGCTCTGCATCGGCTTGTTTAATAAGCTCTAGCCCAAGCGGACTACGCCCTAGCCCGCCGCCGAATAAATAGATATTCGTTTGCGCCGCAATTTTCTTATCTTCATCCGACCAGCCATTGCGTGGTTCAATATCGCTATTTTTCGCCTTATAAATGGCCAGCATTGTGCGACCTAAATATTTACCTGCCATTTTAATAACATGATGGTGGCGCGGGTTATTCTCAATATCTATCTCTTCGCCCGCTTCAACTGCTGTCATTGCATTAACCATGGGCGAACGGTAGAAATCTTCGGCACGAATTTTACCATCATCGCAAATCATCAGTTCTTCCTTGCCTGACTTTGCTTTTAGCAACTCGCCCGCTTTCACCAACATGGGTAAATCTTCCATATCGGCAGCAATTTTCAACTTACTAGCATGACCATCCGTAACGAAACTATAGTGCGTGTCAGTATCGACCCGCACTATCGCGTGGCCGAGGCCTGTGCCCAAACCAATTAGCCCCACATATTTGCCCGTCACACAATGCGGTTTTAGAATTTTACCGCGCTGATCGAACATGTCGGGGCGCTCTTTTGATTGGATAGATTTTACCATCCCCGCCAACATTGCATTCGCATCATTCTTCACATTGAAAGGAATGGCCAATAAGTCAGGGTTAATTTCTTGCATGGCACGCGTATATTCACTGCGCAAATGCACGCCATCAAATTCGCTCACCGTGCGGCCTACATTGGGGTTTGAACCAGGCTTGATAATTCCATCAATGCCAAAGCGCCCCGGTGTAGCAATGCCAGCACCAATCACTTTACCTTTTAAAGGTGCAGCAAGTTCGACCGCTTTTTGTAAAATTTCAACAATTTGCTTAGCATGGGCATCCACCCCTTGAGCCGTTTGTGCATGGTCAATCCACACTGCATTTTTGGCTAAGTCGCCGCCCTCAACTACGTAGAGGCCAGACTTTACGGTCTGGCCTCCCACGTCAATGCCGAGCATAAATTGTTTATCAGACATTAACGGCTCTTAATGTGCGTGGCCGTGCGATTCTACTTCATCATGTTTTTTACAAGCACATGATTTTTTAGCCTTATTGCAGAGTTTTTTTGCCTTATTTGAGTGACCGTGACCAGCGTCGCTATCGTGCGTATGGTTAGCACAAGAGCGCACACCATGACCATGGCTTTTGCTACTTTTACCTTTTTTACGTAAACCGCATGCGCCAGCTTTATGGACGTCCGATTTAAATACGGCCTCGCCTTTAGAATGATTATCCGTGGCCGCTGCATGGTCACCCGCATTGCAAGCCGATAGCATGAACATCGCTGCGATGGTTATAATAAGTGTTTTCATTCTTCTTCTCCGTCATTCGTTTTAATTTCTTCGCTTGAGTTATCAGCCGTATCAGCAGCTTCTGTTACTACCGCAACTTCACCTTCCACTCCCTCTTCTAATTCTTCCTCTTCTTCAGATTCCGAAACATTCAAGCGAATGGCTGACACTACTTTTTCATTTTTCGCGGTTTTGAAAATCGTAACACCTTGTGTATTACGACCTGCCACGCGAATATTTGCTACAGGGCAACGAATAAGCTTTCCGCCATCGGTCATCAACATAATCTGCCCATCGGTTTCAATCGGCCATGATGCCACCACGCCACCATTGCGTTCCGAAGTTGAGATATTAGTAATCCCCGAACCGCCACGATTAGTCGTGCGATATTCAAAAGATGAACTGCGCTTACCATAACCATTTTCGGTAATTGAAAGAATGAACTGCTCTTTCATTGCCATTTCAGTGATGGTGTCGGCTGACAAATCCGTTGCGGGCGCTTCTTCGCCTTCTTCAAATTTCCACGGTGCTACTTTCAAGTAAGCCTCGCGTTCATCACGCGTAAAGCCGCCCTCATCGAGGATGGAGATAGAAACTACCTCGTCACCTTCTTTAAGGCGGATACCACGAACACCCGTCGATTTACGGCTCTTAAATACGCGAATCGCTTCCACAGGGAAGCGGATACATTTGCCCGACCGCGCCGACAACAACACATGCTGTTCAGGCGCGCAAACGCGAACATTCACCAGCGTTTCGCCTTCATCCATATCGATGGCGATTTTACCATTGCTACGAATATTTTTGAAATCTGACAGGTCGTTACGACGCACCGAACCGCGTGAAGTCGCGAACATAATGTTCATATCTTCCCACGCTTTTTCATCTTCCGGCAATGGCATAAAGCTTTGAATCGTCTCGCCATTTTCTAGCGGGAAGATATTCACCAACGCCTTACCTTTTGATTGCGCGGTACCCACAGGCAGCTTGTAAGTTTTCAATTGATAAACTTTACCGTTAGACGAGAAGAACAATACGGGCGTATGGGTATTGGCCATAAACACTTCGGTTGTTATATCTTCATCACGCGTACTCATGGCGCTTTTGCCTTTACCACCACGGCGCTGCGAACGGAATGTATCAAGCGGTACACGCTTAATATAACCATTTTGCGTCACAGTTATCACCATATCTTCGCGCTCGATGAGATCTTCAATATCGTGTTCAAACTCATTATCTTCGATGCGCGTACGGCGTGGTGTGGCGAACTCTTCTTTAATGGCAGCGAATTCTGAAAGCATCAATGCCATCATTTCATCACGGTTACCGAGCAACGATAGATATTTTTTAATATCAACCGATAGCTCTTCTAGCTCGCCGTTAATTTTATCTTGCTCTAGGCCTGTTAGACGTTGCAAGCGAAGTTCAAGAATCGCACGGGCTTGGGTTTCGGTGAATTTAATACGACCCGAAACAAATAGGTTGCCACGGTCTTGCACCAAATCAATCAGTGCACGAACGGACTCGGCTTCCCAATCGCGGCTCATTAGCTCTTCACGTGCTTCTACGGGGTCTTTCGCAGCGCGAATCACTTTGATAACTTCATCAATATTGGCAACAGCGATAGCGAGACCAATTAAAATATGGGCACGGTCGCGTACTTTATTCAGCTGAAATTGCGCACGGCGCGTCATCACTTCTTCGCGGAATTCTAGGAAGCTTACCAGCACATCGCGCAGGTTCATCTGGCGCGGTTTACCGTGGTCGAGCGCTAGAATATTTGCACCAAAACTAGTTTGCAGCGGTGTGAAGCGGAACAGATTATTCAGCACCACTTCAGGAATGGAATCCTTCTTGGTTTCAATCACCAAGCGCACGCCCTGCTTGTCAGATTCATCGCGCATATCGGCGATGCCTTCAAGCTTCTTCTCGCGTACAAGCTCGGCAATACGTTCTTGCAGCTTGGCTTTATTCACTTGGAATGGAACTTCCGTCACAATAATCGCGGTGCGACCATTATCCATCGTTTCCATATCAGTTTTCGCACGCATAATGACCGAGCCACGCCCTGTGGTCAGTGCCGATAAGCTACCGCTACGGCCAAGGATAACCCCACCTGTAGGGAAATCAGGCGCAGGAACATATTCCATTAGCTCTAATGCTGAAAGATTAGGGTTAGCTACCAACGCTTCACACGCATCAAGCAATTCGCCTAAGTTATGCGGCGGAATATTAGTCGCCATACCCACGGCAATACCGTTAGCACCATTAACCAAAAGGTTCGGAAATTCAGCAGGCAGAACGCGCGGTTCTTTTTCGTTACCATCGTAGTTTTCTTGATAATCGACCGTGCCTTTATCGAGATCTTCTAGCAGATGATGCGCCACTTTCGCCAAACGAGATTCCGTATAACGCATCGCCGCAGGAGGATCACCATCCATCGAACCAAAGTTACCCTGACCATCAACAAGCGGCAGGCGCATGGAGAAATGCTGCGCCATACGAACGAGCGAGTCATAAATAGCGCTATCACCATGCGGGTGATATTTACCCATTACATCACCCACAATACGGGCGGATTTTTTGAACGGTTTATTCCAGTCAGAGCCAATTTCCATCATGCCGAATAAAATACGACGATGCACGGGCTTCAAGCCATCGCGCACATCGGGGATGGCACGGCTAACAATTACGCTCATCGCGTAATCGAGATAGCTTTTCTTCATTTCGGAAACGATAGAAATTTGCGGACTTACCGCGACGTTAGATTCTTCGGCCATAGCCAATCACCCTCTAATTTTTTCTTCTTATTATTTATGAGATATAATTAGCAGAGGATAAGGGTCGATGCAACGCTTACTTAAACGTTCATGCCCGCTTCTTGGGTACGTAATTTACCGGGGATGCCATGCGCCACTAGCGCATCTTTCGGCGAGAATGCCGCGCCGAGATTTTCAACATCAATCAGGCCGCTTTTTAATAATGTATTGCCCGCATGCGCCACTTCGGCACTACGCCCTTGCACGCCCAACGCTTCTGGCCCAGCCGAGAAGCCTTTCAGCATATCCTTTAAAGAAGAGCTGATAGATACTCCGTTTTCTTCCTTGGAAGCACCCGCAATCGCAGCTGCTCCCCCCGCTAAAACTGCGGCACCGCCCATCAAATTTTGATGATTTTCTCGAATTGCCGCCTCTTTTTCATCATCGGTCGCATAATAGGTATTTGTTTGTTGAGCGGCATTCATCGCCGTATCGCCCATTTCTTTTAATCCAGGATATCTATCTAGCAACGCCTGAACATCTTGTACCGAGCCACGTCCACTTAATGCCGAGGCTTCTTTTAAAAACGACTGCATATCTGCGGCAGACTTATCTTCACTTTCAACGACACTTGTATGAGAGGCAGCCTTTTCGGCAACTTCCACCATCGTTCCAACAGAAACAAGGGGTGAATGTGCGCTACCACCGCTCATCGCGTTATCGGTTACGCCGAGATTTCCTTCTGTACCTTCATTTTCCATAATCTAACTATACCCATAAAACATTACTGAAATATGACAGTTTCGTGAAAATATCGCCTTTTTGTTCATTAAAGCGTCATTTTCGGCTGATATAGTAGTTTTTATGAATGATACCCGTGAAACCAC
>JALZUV010000146.1 GCA_023301245.1 Rickettsiales bacterium | reverse complement strand
CCAGCGCATGAGGGTGGTGTCTTTGCCCGTCACTTGCATACGGTAAATGCCGAGGTTAAAAGCATCTTCGCCCTTTTTTGTAGGGCCTTGAGTGACCACTAGCGGCCATGTGATGAGCGGCGCTGGTTCGTTCGGCCAGCAGCCTTGAATGGGCAATTTGGCGAAATCAATATCATCGCCTTTTAGCACGACCTGCTGGCAGGCTGCTTTCGAAACATTCTTCGGTTTCATGTTGAGCGCTTTTTTGGCCAGCGGCAACATGGCGGCCGCACCTTTTAAACTGTCAGGTGGAGTGGGTTGGCGCAAGAATGCCAGCTCTTCGCCGAATTTTCGCATTTGGCTCATATCTTTTAAGCCCATTCCCATGGCCACGCGGTTGGTGGTGCCAAAGAGATTTATCAGCACAGGCATATCGTGGCCGATAACATTCTCAAACAGCACAGCAGGGCCATTTTCTATTAAACGCGTACCAATTTCGGTCATCTCCAAATGGGTGGAAACAGGTTCGGTCACGCGCACTAGATCGCCCTGTTTTTCAAGTTCTTTGATAAAATCGCGTAAACTATTATAAGTCATGATACTGGACATAACCTATTCTAACCCATTAAGAAAGAGTGATGCGCCGAGAAACTACCAATTTTATTCGCACGATATTGGAAGATGTCATGCCAGCCTTTATTCGTGATTCGTTTTTTATGCGTTGGATAATGGCGCGCTATCAAAATGGATTGGTACTGCGCTATGCCGAATTTCGCCAGCAAGCGCATTTAAACGATACAGAGGCTTATCGCAAAATTTATGAAGATTATGACCCTATTCATGAAAGCACAGATAATTCAGATGCGGTTTTGAAAGCCATCGCCCAGCATTGCGCGAAGGGTGATGTTATTGATGTGGGATGCGGCAGTGGCTACTTACTAAATTATTTGAATGAGCATTTGCAAGATTGCAAATTTAGCGGCGCTGAATATGTGGTAACTGATAGTTTACGCCAGCGTTATTCAGCCTTCAATTTTACTCAAGCACCTGTTGAGCAGCTCCCCTTTGGCGATAATCATTTTGATACGGTAATCTGCACTCACGTGCTGGAGCATGTGTTAGATATTCGCTCAGCTATGACGGAGCTACGGCGAATTTGCAAAAAACGCCTAATTATTATTGTGCCGCGTGAGCGCGAGGGGCGTTACACATTTAACCCGCATTTACATTTCTTTGCCTATAAGGAAAGCTTCTTGCGTAACATTATTCCGCTGCCTGTAAGCCATCAATGCTTTGACCTTGGGCGCGATATCTTTTACATGGAAGATGTAGGAGAATCATGACTGATATTGTTTATAGTATTGTTAGCGACAAGGCATTGCCTGAACGCCGTATTATCGCCGTACTCGTGGATAACGAGTTTGGGGTATTGGCGCGCGTGGTCGGGTTGTTCTCGGGTCGTGGCTATAATATTGACTCGCTAACGGTGGCCGAAGTGGATGAGGCGCGTAGTCTTTCGCGTATCACCATTGTGGTTACAGGTAGTGAAAAGAAAATCACGCAGATTAAATCGCTGCTCGACCGTATGGTGCCCGTATTAGCGGTGCATGATTTATCGATTGAAGGCCCGCATGTGGAGCGCGAATTGGCGCTGATGAAAGTAGTCGGCGATGGTCAAAACCGCGTTGAAGCCTTACGCCTTGCCGATATTTTCCGCGCAAATGTGGTCGATTCTACCACCAAAAGTTTCGTGTTTGAAATGACGGGCGCTACCGCAAAAATTGATGCATTCCTCGATTTAATGCGTCCGCTGGGTTTAGTCGAAACTTCACGCACAGGCGTGGTCGCGATTGCTCGTGGACAAGAAGGCTTGGTAGAAGGCCGCCGCCGTGTGAGTGAACTCCGCCAATAATATGAGCATTCGTTATATTTCTACCCGTGGGCAATCGCCCGAATTATCCTTTAAGCAAGTGGTGCTCGCTGGCCTTGCGCCTGATGGTGGGTTGTATGTTCCTACCTCGCTGCCACAATTTAGCGCTGAACAAATGGCAAGCTGGAAAGGGCTGGATTATCCAAGCCTAGCCGCCGAAATTCTCGCGCCTTTTTGCGATGGGGTAGATATTAAATCTCTCACTGCTGAGGCCTATAGTGATTTTCGCCATGCAGAAACTGCACCGCTCACGAAACTGGCCGATAACCATTATTTGCTAGAGCTTTTCCATGGTCCTACGCTGGCCTTTAAAGATTTTGCCTTGCAGCTGCTTGGCCGTTTGCTAGAAACCCTGCTGGCCGAAAAAGGCGAGCATGTGACCGTGTTAGGTGCTACCTCGGGCGATACAGGCTCGGCGGCCATTGCAGGCTGTCGTGGCCGTGGCAATATGGATATTTACATTCTACACCCCAAAGGCCGCGTGTCGGAAGTTCAGCGCCGCCAGATGACTACGGTGGCCGATGCTAATGTGCATAATATCGCCATTGAAGGTAGCTTTGATGATTGCCAGAACATCGTCAAAACGCTGTTTGTCGATGCAGAGTTCCGCGCGAACCATAAATTAACCGCCGTCAATAGTATCAACTGGGCGCGTATTATGGCGCAAATTGTGTATTATTTTTACGCTGCACTCAAACTAGGTGCGCCCGAAAAATCTATGAGCTTTACTGTGCCCACGGGCAATTTTGGCGATATTTACGCAGGCTATCTCGCCAAGCGCATGGGCTTGCCAGTGGAGCGCCTAATGATAGCCTCTAACCGTAACGATATCCTCACCCGCTGCGTAGAAACGGGCGAATATAAAGTAGATGGCGTGACTCCAAGCCTTAGCCCCAGTATGGATATTCAGCTTTCCAGCAACTTTGAGCGCCTGTTATTTGAATTTTACGATAATGACCCCAAAGCCTTGCGCAGCGTGATGACTGACCTGAAAGAAAAAGGCCAGTTTACTCTCACCCCCGCCGCCCATAGCCGCTTGAAAGAATCTTTTGATGCGATGAGTGTGGATGATGCCCAAACTCTCGCGCAAATTACAAAAACGCATGAAGCGACGGGTGAAATCCTTGACCCTCATAGTGCTGTTGGTGTGATGGCCGCCGAAAAATCACTCAATAATGATACGCCAATGATTACGCTTGCCACCGCGCATCCCGCTAAGTTTGGCGATGCGGTGAAGAAAGCTATCGGTATCGATCCCCAATTACCCCCTCATATGGCCGATTTATTCGAAAAATCTGAACGTATGAAAACGCTTCCCGCTGACGCTGAAGTGATAAAATCATATATTATTGATGTTAATCAATAGTTTGAACTAATTTCAGGCTTTTTCAAATATTACAATCTATCGACAATTTTAGGTAAAAATCGTCATAACATTCATAAAACTGAAACATTTCTCCCGTACACTATGTATGAAGAAATTTTAAGGAAAGTAGTGTTTGTTATGGTGAGTTGGGGCGGAGCAATAGAGGGAGCTGGTATGGTTTACCAGCTTGTTAACCCAAGAAATGGTACGAAGCTTACAGCCATGGGTGCTGTGGCGGAGGCTTTCCAAACGGGTACAGACCTTCAAAAGAAAGACGCTATTGGCGAAGTGGTTCAAGCCGTAGGTACAGAAGTTCTTATCGAAAAATTTGGTTTAGATAGCTGGTTTGGCCAAATGGCCGCCATGATGGTGTCTAAAGTAATCGCTGGATATATTGAAGATATGGCCGCTGGAGCGTTAGGCTTAGACCCTCACGGTAAAATAGGCGAGAAAGCGGCGGATGAATCCATCGCAAAAGCAATGAAAGGTGCGGCTGCAGGCATTACTGTTACAGGCGCAGGTGTCTTGGCAACAAAAGCAGGGATTGAAGCTTCGGGCTTAAATAGCACAGTGATGACCGCCGAAAATTTGGCAAATATTAAAGATACTAGCTTACTTACGAAAGCGGATGGCAGCGCCGAGAAAGAATTTTTAGCGCAACATGCACAAGCAGTCGATAAGCAAATTCGTAATGGCGAAATACCCTTTATGGATGATAAAGCGATTCGAACCGCTGGTGAAGCGTCATTCGCTGCCAATTATGGCGAGCAAGCTTCACGTTTAGCGACAGAGGATGAATATGTTGCTCAGCATTTACCAAAACATCAACATATGAGTGTGAGAGATTATGATAAGTCGCACATTGATGCGAGTAAATTGAA
>JALZUV010000145.1 GCA_023301245.1 Rickettsiales bacterium | reverse complement strand
AACTGCTGTTGCACGACGCTTATGTGCAGCCTGTTGTTTCTTGCGTTGTCGCTGGTGGTTTCGGGGCTGTGACGCAGCAGCAGCAGCAGCAGCAGCAGGAGTGTCAAGTGGTGGGGCCTGGTGCTACTGGTGGTGGTGTTCAAGCTGAGCTGCTGCAGCAGGATGGAGTGGCGGAGCTTGCTGTTACTGGTGGAAGTGCTGTTGTTCAAGCAGAGCAGCAGCTGGAGCCATCGCCATTGCCGCGGGAAGCAGATGCTGAGTCCTCTCCCACGCTCCCGCCGGCTACGGTTCAACTGCTGTTGCATGACTCTGGGGTGCAGCCTGTTGTTTCTTGCGTTGTAGCTCGGCGCGAGTCTGCTGTGGTAGATGGTATTTCGGGTGGTTTCGGGGTTGGAACGCAGCAGCAGCAGCAGCAGCAGCAGCAGCAGCAGCAGCAGCTGCAGCTGCAGCAGCGAGAGGGGGGGCAGCAGCAGCAATCTGAGCTGGTGGCGGTGGTGGCTGTGGCGACTGTCAAAGGAACGGGGGTGGTGGAGGCTGTGGTGATCGGCAGTGGGACGTGGGCGGTATGGAGGTCGATGCTGCGGCATCAAAAAGGCTTCGGTAGGCGTGGTGCACCAACGCACCCGTTTGACCCGGGCAAACTGGGTACGGTTGGGGGGAGATACGTGGAGGACGAGTGGCAGCGGGACAGCAGCAGAAGCGGTGTGGAGGGGCCGAACGGCAGCAGCGGCAGAAGCAGCAGCAGAACATGGCTGAATGGGAGGTGGGATGGAACATCAACGTTCCCTTTCGATCCCGGGAAGAGTCAGCGGCACTCCCCAGGCATGTTATGTCCGAGTGTAGCGGTCACTTGATCATTGAATATGATGGGTTATGGGACGGTGGGTTGGATTTGTTTTTGTTTTGTTTTTTTCGTGCTGTGCCTGTGTCATCTGTATTTTTGGTATCATGGTTCTGCACGCTGACAGCAGTATAATGTGGTTGGTACCGATGAACAATGCTAATGAGGTATTTTTGTTTATGATACAGCTACGTAAAATGTGGTATGAGTGACCTGGTAGAGCTGTGTGTACTCCGTGTACGTTGCGTTGACACATGTTTTTTGTTCTTTGGTTTTTGGCAGCTCATGATTGCTACGTATATACGTACCAGGTATGAACTCTTACACCTGATACCTGGTAAGTATTCATAGTATCACAGAATAATATAGATGACAAGATATATACGGCCGTGGTAGTGTCACTATATATTAATAATGTCTTCGATGTGAAGAATCACGAGGGGGGATTTGTGATGTGACGATTCGACATCGCAGACATCATGGATATAATAGTGATTTGGTAGATGTCCGGGGCTGGTCGTACAACGTATATCATACAGAATGGACGATGATACTTTACCTGGTATATCGAGGGCTTACATATTATTTTGTTTTGGGGCAGAGAGGATGGTCTTGGTTTGCTGGTGCTGGATAGAGCAGTCTTACTTGAGTACTGTACACGCATAGCGACGAACGACGATGTGCTGAGATTTTCATGGTACCGTATTTTCTATCAACCATGTGATGAATGCCTTGATCGATTTGAAGTGTCACGTGTAGCAGATCAAGTCAACAACGATATTGCACTGTTGTATACCCCGTACCATGTATATGTTCATCGCACTAATACGAGGTACCAGGCATACGCTATGTTTTTATTTTTCAGAGTTGATTCATGACTTGCGACGGTTCCGTGGCCGAAAGGCGATATGTCGTTTACCGTTTATTGTCTGATTGACCGAGTGATGCTGGAGTCAACATAGAATGCGATCCTTTCTTTCTTGATTTACCATGCGACTTACTGTAGTGTCACCTGTCATATGCCGAGCACGGGGGGGTAGTTGGTTATACTCGGGCATGTGACGGAGATATGGTCCATCGTAAATTGTGGAATTTTGTGTCTGCATTATTTGCTAGTTGTGCACACGGCATGAGTTACACGTAGCGAGCTAGTTGGATGCTTTTGTCCGCCGAGAAAGGGGGGGCGTGCGAATCCTCGACGTACATGGCAACCAATGAATTCGTGGTGACGTCGATACCATAGAATGCTTGACGCAGGAGTTTATTGTTTGATTGTTTGCTCTCGTCCATATACCGCGACTTGGCATGTTTCCCGATACGGCATGCGAGATAATTACGACCGGAAATGAAATGTGGTACGCTGTCTAACATTGGTTGGTCAACATTACTGCTGTTTGTATTCGGAAGGATGATTGGCACGATCGGTATTTTGGTATAATATTATTTTTGATTGTCTTGATATACAAGAAATCTACGAGTAAGTTAGAAAGTACCAGGTATCTCTCAAACGATATTGGTGCTGGAGTTCAATTCGAGTTATGCTTGGATGCGGGATGTGCACACATATTACTGACCGGAGGTTTATCCATGATGGTTGGAGTTGTTATGTGTGCTGTTGCCTGTACATCTTTATTTCTCTAGGATGCGGACACGAGTTACGATTTCGTCTATGGAAAAGGAGTGTGACTAACGGAGAGTTTGAGATTGTCCACGTACGTCAGCAAAGTAGCATGCTGATTATCTCACCACACCGTTGCACGCGGAGGCGTTTTGTTGCTTGCATTCGCCCTTGGGGAGTATCTAGCAGGGGGGCTGCTAGAGTTCGATTTGAGTGGTTTGATTTGAGTTGTTTTTCTATCGGAGAAGTGCTGTTGTTTTGCTCTTTCTTACAGAGTAAACAGCAGGGGGGCCGATGTTATCGGGCGATGGGATATTTATGTGAAGACGGTGTTATTGATTTTGTTTGAAGGTTTTCCCAGCAGATTCTCGTTTGTTGGATTTTTCCCTTCCCGTAGTTACTGTCTTGTTATATATGGGGAATATATATTGAACGTGAGATTGAGATATTTGGTATTGGGATTGCCGTTTTACCTTGGCAATAATGAATGATGGAATTTGGGATTGCCGTTTTTCCTTGGCAACTACGATGGGATTTGGGACTTGCCGTTTTACCTGGCAGTCTTTGTTGAGTTGTTCGGAACCTGTCGTATCGTGCACCGAATAGGGGGGCTGTTTGTGGTATCCGGTGGCGTGATTCTGGTGTGCGGATATTGACGGTTTCATCTGGTATGGGGTTTCGTATTATGTGTCGAGGCATTCTTTGATGCCTTTGCTCATGTTGGCTAGGCCGACTGCTCTGCGAGGCAGTCGGATGAACGGTATGGATTGGGCGCGGGACTACTGGTACGCGGCCTTCATGACAATATGATCGACTCATTTATGTTTGTGTGATGGGCCTTTGACGACAAGGTACTGGCTCGTGTGGTGTGTGTATAAGGGTCCGTGACAGAACGGTACGAGACCCGTGTGTGCATTATTATAGGTGGAGTTTCCATCCATCTTCTCTGTTCCTCCTCTACACGGCATAGGGGCAAGCCGCGTTACCTTGACGGTTGCGTTCGTACAGCAGCTGTATTCAAACACGATATCGTGTCTCCGGGCCCGGAGCTGCTGGAGGGGTGTTGCTACGTCAGAGGAGGGTGAACTGCTTCGACAGCGGTTTGCAAAGACTAGGGAAATTAGGGTTGGGATGGATGACGGTGCTGGGAGAGTGGTGTCGGAAGAAGCCCTGGCGGCTCAATATGATATCAGCCAGATTGTTCGAGAATTTCGGTTTTACCGACCCAAAACTGGGACTCAAATGCATGGCTGGTGGAAGCGATTGCAGTCTGCAAAGGGAAGAGCAGGAGGGGTTGAGCTACCCGATCAGAGCTACGATGATATCATGGAAGAGGGGTTAGCGATGATTAATGCCCAAACTGAGCTCGAGGACATTTGCGCCAACTTTCGGCGTGATGTACCGCGCACCGACGCCGAAAGGCGGCTTCGGTGGGCGAGACTGCAGTCTGCCAAGCGGAGAGCAGGCGGGATTGGGTTCCCGCACCGGAGCTACGACGACCAGATGGTTGTGTCGGCGCTTGCTGTTGCTGGTGGTGCTGTTGTTCAAGCAGAGCAGCAGGAGCCATCGCCATTGCCGCGGGCGACAGGTGCCGACTCTCCTCCCACGCTCCCGCCAGCTACGGTTCAACTGCTGTTGCATGACTCTGAGTTGGAGCTTACTGTTTCTGGTGTTGCTGGCCGCAGCTTTATTTTGGCAACGTAATAACATTGCAGATTTATATCTCTCGGGTGAAATAAACCCTGTCGGCTGGTTGCTAAACGGTGTGATCGTTCTTTTATTCTAACTTGGCATGTTAAGAATCATTTCGTTGCTGTTATCGTATAGCAATGAACACAACATTCTAGAGCGTTTGGTTGAGTCGGCTAATGATGGCGCTAAGGACCCTACCAGCGATTTATCAGATGATGCTCTGGCAATAGAGCGTTACCAATATGTGCAGGAGATGGCGCGTCAGGGTAACCCTGTTGATCAAGGGGCGTTGGCTTCAAACCTAAGTACCTCGGAACAGAGTCGATTTACCTTAGTGCGCTACGTTAACAGTATCCTAATATTGTTGGGTGTCTTTGGAACGGTTGTGTCGTTATCGATTGCACTTATTGGAGCCTCTAGCCTGTTAGATTCACCGGAAGGTGCGAACAAAATGGGCATGATCATTGGTGGAATGTCATCGGCGTTGAGTACCACGATGACTGCCATCGTTTGTTTTGTAGTTTACGCGTATTTTTATCTTCGCCTAAACAACGCTCGCGCTCAGTTACTTAACGGGATTGAGAGCATGACGGCCACACACTTATTGCCTAACTTGATGCACACGGAGTCTTCTTTACTACGCCAGGTTGGCGAGCTAACAATTGCCTTAAACAAATCAACAGAGCGTCTGACAGAGGTGCAACAGCACTTCATTACTGCTGCTGACCACTTAAATGCTGCGGTGATTCGCCAATCCAGTAACAATGGTATTAGTGATGAAACCTTGCAAGAATTTAAAGAGCTGCTTCGAGAAGGCTTTAGATTGCCAACGCCGTCTAATAGATCGACTGGGGCGAGTTCACCGGGAGACCGTATACCGACCATGACGCAGCCGGTAGCGAAACCATGAGAAGCGGATTTCCCGACTATCACCAATTCCCTGAACGGGATCATGGGGATGACAGTTTCTGGCCGTCATTTACCGACATTATGATGGTGCCCGTTATCGCTCGCCGATTGGGCCTGTCAGGGTGGATGTTGGATTTCCTGACGGCGATTTTAGTGATCCTACCTTTCATTTGAGTGTTGGTCCTGATCTGTGAAATCATCGGTTAGTGATTATCTCCTATCGCCTCTGGTGTGGATTCAGATAATAATTCTCTTTTTATTGTTAACGTTGCTTGCGTTAATTATTACTCCATTAGGGCCTTTGCTAGGTGCTTGGGCGGGTAATAACTTTGTTAAAGGGTTAACCATTGATGGCGTCAGCGGGAGTCTTCTGACTCGCCTGAAAGTAGATAAGCTGGAATGGGCTGCTGGCAGTGTGACGACCTTAACCGGTATTAACCTAGAACCTGGTCGACCTGATTTTAGTAAAAATTTAGTCATGATAGATCGGAAGA
>JALZUV010000144.1 GCA_023301245.1 Rickettsiales bacterium | reverse complement strand
AGCAATTGCATCTTGCGTTGTGCCATGCGGTAGACAGCAAAACACCATATCGAGATTACTCGTATCAATATCAACAATCTTTTTTAAACGTGGCAGACCAAGACCGCGCAAATGCGGATAGACTTCCTCAATCATTTTGCCCGCTTGGCTTTCGCCCGAAAGCGCCTCGATGGAAACATGCGGATGTGCATGTAACAAGCGCAGCAACTCCGCGCCTGTATATCCACTAGCACCATAGACGGCTATTCTGATTTTCTGTGTCATTGATTTACCTATAATAGAAAAAGGGCGTTTAGAGAAACCCCAAACGCCCTTTTCAATTTTTCTAGCAGATGTTTTCTAACGTTTAGAGAACTGGAAGCTACGACGAGCTTTTGCTTTACCATATTTTTTACGCTCAACCGCACGAGGATCACGAGTTAGGAAGCCCATTTTGCGAAGCGTGGTGTGGAATTCACCGCTGAAGTTATCAAGCGCACGGCTAACACCGTGGCGAATAGCACCCGCTTGGCCTGAAAGACCGCCACCTTTTACTGTCGCGTAAATATCAAACTTACCAATACGATCAAGTGATACGAACGGCTGGTTAATAATCATACGAAGTACAGGGCGCACGAAGTAACCTTCGATTGGCTG
The DNA here is from genome assembly GCA_023301245.1 of Rickettsiales bacterium. Classification (GTDB taxonomy): domain Bacteria; phylum Pseudomonadota; class Alphaproteobacteria; order Rickettsiales; family JALZUV01; genus JALZUV01. The sequence goes on along the minus strand of JALZUV010000144.1, from coordinate 2,963 downwards.
CTTGTTGATGATGATTTGACCCGTACCTTCTTTAAGCCATACACGCGCAACGGCGTCTTTACGGCGACCAGTTCCATAAGAACGGCCTTTTGAGTCTAATTTCTTTTCAGTCTTTTCAGCTACGGCTTCAGTCATCTTATTACTCTAACTATTTTTTCTATTTTCAGATTTAAAATCGAGAACCTTAGGGTTCTGCGCGGCGTGTGGGTGGTCAGAACCACAATATACCTTCAACTTCGTAAACACTTGGCGACCCAAAGGACCTTGTGGCAACATATTCTTGATAGCGGCCTTCAGCACGCGATCAGGAAACTCGCCTTTAAGAATCGTTTCAGGGTTGGTCGATTTAATACCACCGGGATGTCCCGTGTGACGGTAATAAATTTTATCCGTACGTTTTTTACCTGTGAATTTCACCTTATCAGCATTGATGATAATGACGTTATCGCCACAATCCATGCTAGGAGTGAACATTGGCTTATGTTTGCCACGTAATAATGTCGCTACTTTAGCAGCTAAACGGCCTGTAACCACGTCTTCGGCATCAATAATCCACCATTCACGTGTTATGTCTTCAAGCTTTGCAGAGTATGTTGTCATCTGTCTTTATTTCCTTGTTTAGTCGAGGCGGGCAATATGGTTACATGGAGTGTACTTGTCAAGCGCAGAATTAAGCGCCTTTAAAGAAATAATGTACTAGCATCACAACTGTCACAGAAGCGACTAATCCTATCATCATTTTCACGAAGTCGCGCCACACGAGCGGATACACATATTTAAACTTATACTTTTTCTTGTAAGTCGTTGCAATTGCTAGCTCACGCCCAGCGAGAAGCCCTACGAACACCCATGTGGTAGACATTGGAATGCTGTTCACTTCCTTGAAAATATAAAGCAACACGGCGAATGCTAAATCGATAATAGTCGCCGAGCGCATAAAGCGTGCGCCTGATTTTTCTAGCACGATGCGGTTAATTTTACCGCCTTGCTTCCTGAAAATCAGCCCGAGCGAGCCCACTAACACAAACATAACTAGTAATAACATCTCAAATGAAAGCTCACGCGGTAGGAATACGGCAATATTAGCTGTGTCATGCATCAACCATGTTGCCCATAAAAATCCTGTTGAGCACCATTGCAAGGTACGCCAAAGCTTACGGCGCTTTTTCTTCACCTTATCGTATTTCTCGTTAATAATACGCGCGACCACCATCCAAATAGCATAAGCACTAATCGCCGCCACCCCATAGCCGAGCGCACTTTTCAGTAGCATTTTTTCCATCACAGCAGATGACGCAAAAACGGACAGCACTAGGAAGGTCGTCGAAACAGGAATCCCAAATCGTGTTAACACCACCAGCACCAGCGGCGCGGCGGCATGATACCACTCTATAGTTACGGGCGGAATTTTATCGAGGCGGCCAAAGGCGATGTCGCCATGAACATACCAGCCGAAAAATAGCGTTGTACATAGAATGACCGAAGCCGCGAACCACAACCAATACCAACGAAAGACTTTTAAATTAGAGGCCATGAACGTGCCAAGCGTTTGCACCGCGTCATTGCCCATAACGGAATAAGACGCAAGCGTGAAGCCTATCAACGCGTAAAGTGTCGGAAGATCAAATTCCATCAGTGTGTCCTATGCTCTCTATTTTTTTCACTGCATAACCTGCGAACATATAAAATGCAAACACATGATTGCTGTTTTTGCAAACAATCGCTACAACCCCTGCCATGACTGATATTTCTAAAATTCGTAATTTCTCCATTATTGCACATATTGACCACGGTAAATCTACCTTGGCGGATAGGCTCATCCAACTTTGTGGCGGGTTAGAAGACCGCGACATGCAAGCCCAAGTGCTTGATAATATGGATATTGAACGCGAGCGCGGTATTACCATTAAAGCGCAAACCGTACGCTTGGAATATAAAGCCAAAGATGGCGAAACTTATATCCTCAACCTGATGGACACCCCCGGCCACGTTGATTTCGCCTATGAGGTGAGTCGCTCGCTTGCCGCTTGTGAAGGGTCGTTGCTAGTAGTTGATGCATCGCAAGGTGTTGAGGCACAAACGCTGGCCAATGTTTATCAAGCCATTGAGAATAACCATGAAATTATCCCCGTGCTTAATAAGGCTGATCTTCCAGCCGCCGATCCTGAACGTGTAAAAGAGCAAATTGAAGAAGTTGTAGGTATCGACACTTCAGAATCCATTCTTATTTCCGCTAAAACGGGATTGGGTGTACCTGATGTGCTTGAAGTCATCGTCAACCACCTACCCGCGCCGCCTGCGCCTGATGAAGAGCAGCTAAAAGCGCTGCTAGTGGATAGCTGGTACGATAATTACCTCGGCGTTGTAATTCTAATTCGCGTCTTTAATGGCGAAATTAAAAAAGGTATGAAAGCCAAGTTTATCCGTGCAGAAGCCGAATATTTAGTTGAGCAAGTAGGTGTATTTAAACCCAAAGAAACGCCTATAACTAGCCTAAGCGCTGGCGAAATGGGTTATATCATCACCGGTATTAAGCAAGTGGCGGATTGTAAAATTGGTGACACCATCACCGATAGTAAAAAGCCCTGCACCACGCCACTCGATGGCTTTAAGCCGAACGTGCCTGTAGTATTCTGCGGCCTTTATCCAGCTGATGCATCGGATTACGACCATCTAAAAGACTCGCTCGCCAAATTAGCGCTTAACGATTCTAGCTTTGAATTTGAAATTGAAAGCTCTAGCGCTCTTGGCATGGGGTTCCGTTGTGGTTTCCTTGGCCTACTCCACCTCGAAATTGTGCAAGAACGCCTAGAGCGCGAATTTGACCTCGACCTCATTACGACCGCACCAAGTGTAAGCTATAAAATGCACATGAATAAAGGCGATATTGTCGATTTGCATAACCCTGTCGATATGCCCGATGTCACTTACATTCAGCATATTGAAGAACCTTGGATTCGCGC
>JALZUV010000143.1 GCA_023301245.1 Rickettsiales bacterium | reverse complement strand
GATTTCGCGAGCAAACCAGACGACTCGTCCGATAATTTCAGTTTCATCTATCGTGCATTCGTAGGAATGGTATTGCGGGTTATCTGATAATATACGAACTGAAGGTGGCTTAGATTGCGCTAAATATTCCAGCCTTTTTGCCACGAGCCCCATGCCATCGAATAGCACAAAAATGCCAGAGGGCGATGGGGTTTGTTTGGTGATATCAACCAGTACCATATCGGTTTGGCACAAGGTGGGTTCCATGCTGTCGCCTTCAACAAAAATCATACGTAAATTTTCAGGCTCCGTCTTTAAGCGGTCGGCTACCCAGCTTCGACGAAAGTAATAAGGCTCACCTTTTTTCTCTTCAACTATCATGCTGCCAGCGTTGCCAAAACTAGTTGCTAGCATGCTACTGATAACGGCATATTCAGAAAATTCGCCTTCATAGGGGGTGGTGATTTCTTCGATTCCCAGTAGCGACGGCAGGGCAACTTCGAGCGCCCCGCTAATGCGAGCCATCTTGCTTGTGCTGGGGTTGGATGATTTCCCATTTAAGATATCATAAACAAAAGAGGGTTTTACATCGGCCTGCTTCGCAAGCTCTGAGGCGTTTAAGCCTCTTTGGCGGATGGCTTCTTTTAGTCTATCTTTAAGCAATATTTGTGTCATAGTGGGACTTATACTAGGAAATATCCCAATAATCTAGTTTCTTGTGGTCATCATCTTGTTTAATGAGATTTCTTCATCATGAGTGGTGCCAAGATGCAAAAAATAATCTGTGTCTTGTTAAGAATTCAGTAATACTCTAAGGCTAAGCTACAAGAATAATAGGATAGAAAATATGCCAAATCTTGATGCTCGTTTAGCTGAAATGTTATGTACTCGTTTGTGCCACGATTTAACAGGCCCCATCGGTGCGCTCGCCAATGGTGCAGAGTTTCTCGCGGATGATGATTTTTCGATGCAGGGGCAAGCGGTTGAACTTATCTCGCAAAGTGCTGAACAGGCGGTAAACCGCCTGCAATTTTATCGTACTGCTTACGGGCGCGTTAATTCTGGCGAGGCGGTGTTATCCGACACAAAGCGACTTATTACTGACTTTTTCATTGGCGGAAAAGTATCGCTCGATTGGCCCGATAGCCAAACCGATGCGCTGGAAATTTCTATTAGCCGCAAGATGGCGCGCTTAATCCAAAATATGTCAATCATTGCAGCAGGCACGCTAATTCGCGGAGGAATCGTTTCTATCCGCATTGATAAAACTGGCGCTGATAAAGCCGTGACTGTTGCTGCCAGCGGCCTTTCCATTAAGTGGGGCGACGAGCATAAGAAGATTTTTGAAGGCGGCGTGGAAATTGACGATGTAAATCCTTCCACCGTGCAAAGCTTCTATAGCTACAAACTAGCTGAAGAAATGGGCGCGGCCATCACCGCTACCGCCACCGAAGATAGCTTCGAGATGGTCTGCACCAAAGAAGATATCTATAACGGCGCATAAGAACTAATCTTAATTCATGGCTTCACCTGAAAAATGAAGCTGGTCGCCACCAAAAATTCATAATTCAAGCTCTGCATCCTTTGGTTCGAGCCGTAGGTTAAGTAGCTCTCTCAATTAGCGGCATGTGTGTGTAGAGAGTGGGGCGTCACTTCTAATTATAGGCGCAAACTATTATGAATTTGTCACCCCGTGCTTGTCACGGGGTTTTATCCGCCAGCTCACAAGGTTGAAAGAACCCCGTCATGCGACGGGGTGACAACTCATAAAAAAGCGAGTCAGTAGGCCGAGCCAGCCATGAGCAAGCGAAGCGTAGCCCATCGGAGCGACAGCATGTCGCGCACGGGGGCAAAACAAAGAACCGAGGCCAGTAGGCGCGTAGAGGGAGTAAAGCATAGATACAAAAAAGGCCGAAGATTGCTCTTCGACCTTTTTTCAAATCTTAAGAAGTTAACTTATTAAGCAGTTTCTTCTTCGGTGGTAGTGGCTGTAGCTTCAGAACCTTCAGGTTCTTTTAACACATAGCCACGTCCCCAAACGGTTTCGATATAGTTTTCGCCGTTGGATGCTGTTTGTAGTTTCTTGCGAAGTTTACAAACGAATACATCAATAATTTTTAGTTCAGGCTCATCAATGCCGCCGTAAAGGTGGTTAAGGAACATTTCCTTGGTGAGAGTCGAACCTTTACGCAGGCTTAGTAGCTCAATAATTCCATATTCCTTACTGGTAAGGTGTAGAGGCTTATCGGCCACTTCGATGGTGCGAGTATCGAGATTAACCGATAGCTTGCCCGTGCGAATAATAGATTCAGAGTGGCCTTTTGAGCGGCGCACAATGGCTTGAATTCTTGCAATCAGTTCGCCTTTATTAAATGGCTTAGTCAGGTAATCATCAGCACCGTAACCGAGGCCTTTAATTTTTTGACCTGGGCCAGAAAGACCAGAAAGAATCAAGATGGGAGTTGCTACTTTGGCAGCACGGAAGCGACGTAGCACTTCGTAACCATCAATATCAGGTAGCATAAGATCGAGAATGATAATGTCATAATCGTAGATTTTACCAATTTCTAGGCCTTCTTCGCCTAGTTCGGTGGTGTCGCAAATAATGCCTTCGGAGGCGAGGGAAAGCTCAATCGCTTTCGCGGTGGACGGATCGTCTTCAACCAATAAAACGCGCATAGATTACCCCTTCGTAAAAGTTAACGCGTTAATAGTTAACCATAAAAGTTAATTTTTTACAATTAGAAACTGTTAACAAACACGTTTTATTAAGGTTTAGGGTATAAAATCTTTACCTATTTCTCATTTGCGCGCACAATAAACCTATGCCTGAAAATGTAATTGCCGAGATAAACCGCCTGCCTACCACTGAATATCGTGGCAAAATTACCGCCGTGCGCGGGTTGTTGCTAGAATGCAGCGGTGTGACGTCATTTATGTCAATCGGCGATCGTTGTGAAATTCAACAGCGCAGCCCGCATGAACCTATTATTTGCGAAGTGGTGGGGTTTGAACAAGAAAGCGCCTTGCTTATGCCTTTCTCTTCTGCCGATGGTGTGCGGCTTGGTTCTGCCGTGAAAGTGCTGGGCTCAAACTCTAGTATCTACCCCGATGAAAGCTGGCTTGGCCGCGTGGTAGATGCCATGGGCGAGCCTGCCGATGATAAAGGTCCATTGCAGCAAGGTAAAAGCGCCATTCTTTTAAAATCAATGCCGCCCCCTGCCAACCGCCGCGAGCGTGTGGCGGGTAAGGTGGATTTAGGTATCCGTGCGATTAACACATTCCTTAGCATGTGCCGTGGGCAGCGTATGGGTATTTTTGCAGGTTCGGGCGTGGGTAAGTCGATTATGATGTCGATGATTGCCAAATATTCCTCGGCTGATGTGAACGTGATTGGCCTTATTGGCGAGCGTGGCCGCGAGGTGCAGGAGTTTATTGAAGATAATTTAGGCGAAGAAGGCATGAAGCGTTCAATCGTGGTGGTGGCCACCTCGGCTGATTCGGCCCTCAAGCGTCGGCAATCTGCCTATGTCACTATGGCTATTTCTGAATATTTTCGTAACCAAGGCAAAGATGTGCTTTGCATGATGGATAGTGTTACGCGTTTTGCGATGGCACAGCGCGAAATTGGCCTCTCTGCTGGCGAGCCGCCTACTAGTAAAGGTTACACCCCCACCGTTTTTACCGAGCTGCCAAAATTGCTCGAGCGGGCAGGCCCCGGCGAGGCTGGGCAAGGCGCGATAACTGCCTTATTCTCGGTACTGGTTGAAGGCGATGACACGAACGAGCCTATCTCCGATGCGGTGCGCGGTATTATTGATGGGCATATTCACCTCGACCGAAAAATTGCCCAGCGTGGCCGTTTCCCTGCCATTAACATTCTGCATTCTGTTTCGCGTGCATTGCCGCATTGTAATACGGATGCAGAAAATGAGTTGCTGATGCATGCACGGAAACTCATGACTACCTATGATGATATGGCCGAAATGATTCGTCTTGGTGCTTATAAAGAAGGCAGTAATGTGGAAGTTGATAAGGCGATTCATTACCATCCTTTTTTCGAAGATTTTCTGCGCCAGCGTATTGATGAACATAGTAGCCTTGAAGATGGTTATGCTGCGCTTGCCGAAATATTGCGGGCTGAAATTCAGTGAAATCACTCGGTACTCTCATCGAGTTAAAGCAGCGTGCGTTAGATGAAAAACGTCGCACATTAGTGCAATTAGAAGAGCAGCTCGATTTACTTGATGGCAATGTGAAGAAATTAAAAGATGAGTTGAAACACGAAGCAGCCTTAGCTTCTAGCCAACCCGATATCGCCCGTTTTTTTGGTGAATATGCTAAAGGAAATGACGATAAGCAAGCTAATCTGCGCGAAAAGAGGGGGATGTTGCTATCGCTCATCGAAGCGCAGCGCGATAATATTATCGAAGCCTTCGCTGATTTAAAGCAATTGGAAATAGCCAAAGAAAAACGCAAAGAAGAAGAAGATGCCAACATTAAACGCAAAGAAGATGCCGAACTAGACGAAATTGGCCTGCGAGGCTTTGGCGCGGATTAGGCCGTGAATTGTAGCTTGGC
>JALZUV010000142.1 GCA_023301245.1 Rickettsiales bacterium | reverse complement strand
TTCCGTTAGCACTAACAGGCTACGATGTTACCACTTATTTTACAGAAACTGCGCCGATAAAAGGCAGCAAAACCTATCAGGCCACCTACCAAAACAGGCGTTATCTTTTCGTCAATAAAGAGAATCAAATAGCCTTCTCGAAATCTCCTGAAAAATACATCCCAGCATTTGGCGAGCATTGTGCATTTTCGGCCTCTCAACAAAAAGTCGCTCAGGCGAATCCTGAGATTTTCGCCATTACGCAAGAGCGATTGGTCTTATTTAACAATAATCAGGTGCTGGCAAATTGGAGAGAAAACGAAGACGCAAACTATGCTCAAGCTCAACAGTTTTGGGAGCAAGAACATAAATATGATGCCAGTAAGCGACTGCGCGAAGAAAATCGAGTACGGTTATTTAATTTCTAGCTTAGCATAAATAGTCTCGTTCCATTTAATTCCTTCAAGGAATCGTAACTTATGAATTTCTCCGCAAAACTTCTTCTACCTTTATGCTTTTTGCTACTTATCAGCGCATGTGCGGCACCTACTCGCCCCTTGGCTCCCACCCCCAATCTATACATTACTGATCGCGGCTACCCTGCTGCAGAAATTTCAGACGAGTTACAAACAATATCGCCCGAAATTTTATTCATTACTGATAGAAATAAAATAACTTCACCTGAAGGAGATATTTCCTACGGCGCGCAGAGATCATCTTCAATGGCGCTTGGGGCAGTTAAAATTCCGTTTACCAACAGCCTATCATGGGAAAACCTAAAAGAGCAAAGTAGCTTGGAAAAGCGCGAGAAAGAGATTTCTTTAACGATAGAGAATACGAAAGAATTAGTGCGGTTCCCTGAAACGCCAATGCCTTTTTATATGAAGGATGGCAAAATATCACTCACACCAGATGCGCTACATGATTATGAAAAAGCTATCCACGATTTTCGTGAAGAATTACGGCTCCGCTTAGAAAAGTCGAAGAAGAAAGAAGTGCTTCTTTTCATCCACGGCTTTAATAATGATTTCACCGAAGCAGGCCTAGCTCTCGCTGATATTTGGCATTTCTCTGGCCGCAGCACCGTCCCTATATTTTACACTTGGCCAGCCGCCAGTGGTGGAATTTTAGGCTACTTCACAGATAGGGAATCGGGAGAGTTCACCATCTACCATCTCAAAGAAACCCTACGTATGCTCGCCGCGATGGAGGGTATTGAAAAAGTTCATATCATCGCACATAGCAGAGGCACTGATATCACAACCACCGCCCTGCGAGAGCTAGTCATAGAAAGCCGTGCAAAAGGTGAAAAACCAAGAGAGACTCTAAAAGTTGAGAACCTAATATTAGCCGCGCCTGATTTGGATTTTGGAGTTGTGCGTCAACGCTTGATAGCAGAGAAATTTGGCCCTGCTATCGGCAAAATTACAGTCTATATGAATCAGGGCGATGAAGCACTGGGCATCTCTCAATACCTCATGTCAGGCATTCGTTTTGGCAAACTTACTAAAGATGACCTCGCTGCAGATGATGTGGAAATTTTCAAACGTATCAAGAATGTTAGCTTTATTGATGTTGAAGGAGTTAGCGGGCTTTTCGGCCATGCTTATTACCGCACACATCCGGGTGTGCTTTCCGATATCGCACTTGTCATCGACAATGATGCAATCCCAGGCACAAAAGAGCGCCCGCTAATACATAAGAAAATCAACTTCTGGAAATTACCAGAGAGCTACCCCAATAATTAGGCTCTATTGATCTCTGGGGCATGGAGGAATCTTTCTTGCTTAGCGAAACTCCCATTCCATGCCCAAAGCTCGGTAAAAGTTAGCCTTGATTAAATACAGCCATTTTCGGTTGAGTCATATCATGCATGGTGTAGCCAATACCGCCAACACCATAGCCCGAATGTCTACGACCAGCAAAAGGCATCCAATCAACACGGAAAGCCGTGTGATCGTTCACCATCACTGCTGTCGCATCAAGACGCTTGATGCAATCATGCGCGACTTCCAAATCCTCCGTATAGACGGCAGCTTGGAAGGCCACCTCTAAACTATTGGCAATATCGATGGCAGCTTTGCGGTCAGCGTAAGAATAGATGCAGATAACTGGGCCAAAGATTTCTTGGCGAGATACTTTCGCATCCGCTGGTGGGTTAAGCAGCACCGTTGGCGCATAAGTGGAATCAGTCAGCTTTTTACCACCGGTAAGCAAAGTTGCGCCAGCAGTAATCGCTTCTTGCACCCATTCATCCACGCGGTCAACTTCACGCGGTAAAATTAACGGGCCAACTTCGGTTGTTTCCTTAGTAGCATCGCCTACCTTCAGCTTTGCTGCACCTTCGGCTAGCTGTTCGGCTACGGTGGCGACAATTGATTCATGCGCGAAAATACGTTGCACCGAAACACACACTTGCCCTGCATGATAAAACCCACCCTTTAGCAAAGACGGAATAGTCTTTTTAAGGTTAGCGCTTTTATCGACAATTACAGGGGCAGAGCCGCCATGTTCTAGCGCACAACGTACACCAGCGGCTAATTTACCCTTTAGCCACCAGCCAACTTTAGCCGAACCGATAAAGGTGAAGAAATTAATCTTTTCACTCGTCACCAATATTTCGGAAACGTCATTATCGCAAACGCAAATCTGGCACCAATCTTCTGGCAAGCCAGCCTTATGCACCAACTCAACAAAGCGGATGCAGTTAAGAGGCGTGGTAATAGCTGGTTTTACAATCACGGGGCATCCCGTTGCAATCGCGGG
>JALZUV010000141.1 GCA_023301245.1 Rickettsiales bacterium | reverse complement strand
GGCGATCGAGTCGCAGATCACGACCGGCATAAACTAAGTTCCAAGATCAAGTATAACTCACACCACAATTCACATCACGACGGAAACCACGGTTGCGGTTGTAATTCTAACTGCGGGTGCGATAAATGCTAAAGATGTCACCCCACCGATTGTTCGGCCCGCACCAGATACGAATCGTCAGAGAACGCCCAGAAGAAGTAAACGGAAACAAAACAGATTCCTGCAACGACTTAGTACTATATGAAAGAGTTTCTTGTAGAGTAGGTGTGCTTCGCCAAGTAGATGAAAACGAATTAGAGCAAAACAGGCTCAAAGGCGAAGCAAAAAACAACGAGCGAACAATCATCATCACGCCAAAGTTTCCGCTAACAAAAGTCAAAACAGGTGACATAGTAACAATCCCATGGGGAACCAGACCTAACACTTGGTCACCACCATCAGCACCGGGGGGACCGACGATTTATTTAAGCACGCCAACTGGATCACAACTGTTGATATGGAACGGAACCGCTTACGTAGGTGAAACAATATCACTTTCAGGAGACTTAGTTCTTTCAGGCGAAGTTGAAGCCCAATTAGAGTGCGGCCTAATGAGTTCCACATATCCAGACGGATACTCTTTCATCAAGTCCAGTGGGTTTAGAGCAAGATTCAAGATCCTCAAATTCGATCCGGAAATAGATCACAATGGTTGTATTTCTTTTTATAAGGCTTTGGTGGAAACGGAAGACACTCCGGGAATCTACCTTCAAGAGTAATGATCAAAGCAAAACTCAAGGGCAAGAAAAAAATACTCAACAAAATCAAGACAAGGATCAATAGAGTACGAGACAACGTCGACACAACATTTGTTTCTCCATTAAATCCGATAGTTAAGAAAATTAAGTCGACACTTGCAAATGGAACTGTCGGACCAAAATCCTTTAATCACATATATTCTCAAAATTTATACAACAACACACAAGCAAGACTAATTGGGACTTCGTTCACAAAGGGTGGATTCCAAGCCAAGATAGCAATGGGCTACTTTGTTGAGTACGGAATCAACTTAGAAGAAGGTAGTAAGGCTTATCCGGTTTCGCTAATTAAGATGCTTGATTGGGCTGCAAGAAAAGGACTCTCTAAGTCCAAAGGCTTTTCAGTTTACAACAAGATCAGGTCAATTGGATCAGAAGCCTACCCAATAATTGTACCTCTTTGGGAACGTGAAAGAGAAAACTACAAAGACAGAGTTTATAACAAAGTGAGAAGACATTGGCGTTAAACGAAACACTACTAGAACAAGCCATACAAGAAGCCTTAGAAGCAGAGGAGTGTTTTGTAGATTTCACTGGACATGGAATCATCGATCCAGCCACAGAGCAGCCAGCGATTAAGATCCACGCTTCGGAGCCCAGCTTTCCCGGAAACCAAAGACACCTAGTATATGCAATCGGCAAATCAGAGCCGCTAATACCTTTATCTCCAACATCTAATTGCTTTAGATCAATGGTATGGTTTTACTCGATTGCAGAGAAGCCCGATTCCGCTAAATACTTAGCAGACTTATTGCAATGTTTCTTCACAGTAGCCCCCAACAGAGACAGATGTTGGTACAGAGACATCACCAATGAGTGCATAACAAACGGATCAACTAGATACGAATCAAGATTAAGTACGACAAGAAGAGGAACGACAACCAGCGAAACCGAATCAGACTCATGGATTGTACCATTAGTCGTCGAGTTTATCTGGTGTTTGTGCGGATGCGATAAGGTCCCTTGCCAGCAAGAGCCTCCAAAAATACGCACAACCGAGCAATCAGGATTACCTGTTTGCTGCGACGAATACGAGTAAACACAACCCCTTTAGGAAAAACAATGTCAGGAAACATTAATGTAGATTGTGGTGATTCAATCATCACAGGCCCATTTAACCTGTGTTGGAACGGCCAAGATTTGGGATTGAACACTGGAACAGTAACATTGTCACAGAACAATGAATACACTGAGGTCCGGTCGAATCAGTCTCGAAGTCTAATTCGGAAATTCAAAACACAGGCAGATTATGTTGTCACAGCGACCTTCGCTACTCTAGACCTTTCGCGTTTGCGATTGTTCTTGGGACAACAAGACACACTCAACGCAGCCGGTGACGTGCTTTGCATCAACGACAGTTACACCTGTTCAGATGCAGAACTTGGTGCCCTAACAATTTGCGGTCCCGGACCCGGTTGTGGTTGCCGAAGTTACCATTTCCCTCGCGTACAGATTACGCCGAGTACAGTTGAGATGGCAATGTCGCTAGACGATTATCAAAAAGTAGAAATTGAGTTTACGATTCTACCAAGTTGCCCCGGTGGTGACTTGTTCTGTATCTCAGACATCTGCGATACCATCGGTATTTCAGACCCAGACACCGGAGACATTTCAACAGAACCTTCTGTATGTGTTCCCAACGAACTTATTCCAGTACCAACCTTTGCATAAGGAAATTAAATATGCCTAACCTAAACCCAAACCCACTAAATCCTATCAACGATATCGAAGCCTTCATCACTGGCTACGGCGTTGCAGTCACATCTGTAGCGGGAGAGAGTCGAATTGACTTTTCTCTAATCGATCCTTGCAACACTCAACGCGATCCTTGTGCTGCTAAAGCCTTGTTGGTTGCCGCTGCACGCCAATACTTGGAGCAAGCAGGCATCGACGAAGCAATCATCGCAAATTGCTGTGGTGAGCAAGGCTGCTGCCCCGGAACAAACGGTAATGCTGAGTTCGTTTACGGAACAATGGTATTCACTGTATTGCTCGAAGGCGGAGATGTTGCACTAGAGACTTTTGTAACCTTGTACCCAGATTACGATTGCAACGCACCTTTGACGTTTGCGTAATCACCCCGAGAAAGATAAGAAAATGAGATACCCGACCGGAAGCTCAAATCGAGCTGCTGCTCTATTAAGCCAAAAAGAGTTCCCAACCGCTTATGTAGGTTTGGAACCAACTCGCAGCCCTAATACGTTTAAATTCGTTATTGATTGCGATGTGGCTAAAGAGGAACTAGATATTTGGTTAGCCAAGTATAACAACCAGAAGGCATTAGTTGAACCCATTCAGTATGATACAAAGTTCAAGATGCTAATTCAACAATCCCGAGAACAGCAGACTTAAGAAAGATTAAAATGAGCGACCCTAAAGCAAAGAACAGCAAAGCAAAAGTCCAAGAAGCGGAAGTAAAAGAAGAGGACCAAATCGAACAAGTAATGAAGATGGTAGGTAAGGACGGCAAAAAACCAGTTCAACTATCCTTCGGAGATTACTACGTTCAAGAACTACAATTGATGGATGTTATGGTCTTAGCTGCCAAATGTTCAGATCTATTGTATTTAACGGTCCAATTCGCGGGAGGGGCAGATGCTGACCTTACCCGATACCTTTCAATGCTTTCACACGTAGATGGTGTGCGAGAGAAACTTGGACTACTCTTTGCTCTATGCTGCGGTGCGGAGTCAGACGCCGAACATTTCGAGCGTATTTCTGACGAAGACATGATGATTCTGTTTCCACTCTTGCGTGAGTTGGACTGGACCCGTATCCACAAAAATTTTTTGGGACTGGGACTTCAGAGGTTCACGCAACCCCCGACATCTACGGACGGGTAAAAGAGTCGAAGAAAGCAGAATATCGATACTTTTCTTACCTTGTTGATTTACACAGGTTTTATCCCTCCATACCCTTGGACTATTTCCCTCGCGGAAGTGGTCACAAGGGTATTTTAAATTACACGTTGTATCAATTAGACAACTTGTTTGAGGACGCTATCAGACACCGATCTGAAAAAGACAAAAGACTACTCTCGATCCTATCTACAGCAAACCATGGATCGGCTAAAGCACTTAAAGAACTCTACGAGACGTTATAATGGAAGATCTAGGCGAAGCACTAATTAAAATCGGAATCGAATTCAGCGATAAAGGAGCGTTGGATAAGGCCGAGTCGTTTTTTGAATCGTTAGAGGCTGCGGTCCAATCTCTTAACGATAAATCTGCTGGATTGAAAACAGTTCTAAGCGACCTTACAGAAGGGTTAGATTTATCCAAAGTCACAGGATTAACGACTCTGGAATCAGGCTTCAAAGACATCAGGTCGGAAGTTAATGGACTATCTAAAGATACAGAATCAGCCAAAAAGAAGATAAACGATTTAGCAGAAGCCAAGAAGAGTTTATCCCGAAAGGTCATTGATGCACAAAATGCAGAGCGAAACCCTGACGCAAGCTTGAGCCCGGAAGAAGCAGCAGAGCAAAAAAGGCGAGCCAAGGAAAAAAACCAAGACCTACAGGGGCAGATAAACCGAAAGAGACGGGCGGAGGTAAATTCCGAGGACATTAAGCAAGAATTAGATGCTAAGAAGCCAGATGTCACAGACACTACTGTAAAGAACAGAGATCAAGCCCAGAAACAGGAAATAAAAGACACTAAGGACTTCGAGGCTCGCCTAAACAAAACTATAGGCGAGGCCAAAAAAGAGAAGAGACGGATAGCCGAACAAAAGAACAAGGACTTCCAAAAATCCTTTGAGGAGTCTAAGAGAGCCAAAGACGAGGCAGTTAAGGCTGAGGAGAAGCGAGAGAGCAACAGATTAGCGGCTTCTGAGAAAACTTTCAAGGACGGAGTCAATCGAGAGATCGACAACTCACGAAAAGCTGCCGAAACGAAGAGGAAAGAGTCTGTAAAAGCATTTCAAGATGATTTTAAGGAAAAGCAAAAACAGCAGAACGTACTACGTAAGGAGGCAGAACAAAGTCAAAGGAAAGAAACTGAACAGCGAATTGCTTCTGAGAAAAAGTTCCTACGAGATCAGAAAAAGAGAGCATCCGAAAGAGCTAAGGTCGACAAAGCAGACACCGATCGGTTCTTAGATTCGCTTGAGAAGCCGGTTAAACAAGACGAGAAAAGAAAATCAGATGGAGGGAAGGTTTTTGATAAGGCTTTAGACAGTGAAATAACTAAGGCTAAAAAAGAAAAGGAACGTCAAAGAAAGAAGGCCGTCTCTGACTTCCAAGAAGACATTAAGCAAAAAGAGAAAGCACAAGAGGCGAGCCGGAAACGAGACGAGGTTGCACGTAAGCAGCAAAGAAGTGCTCGAAGGGCCGCTGACAAGAGGGACGATGCCGCTAACCTAAAATCCCGCAAAAAAAGAATTGCAGGAATTAAGGCAGAAGCAAAAGCACGAAAAGAGGCTCGCAAAAGATTTGACAAAGAGAGCGACGCTAAGAGTCTTCGAAACAGAAGAAACAGGATCGCACAAATAAAGCGAGACCAGCGTGAAAATAATAGATTAATCAAAGAAGGAGTTCGACTAGTTAAGGGCGGAAACGAGTTCGCCGAAAGAAGAACCCGAGAGCAGAAAGCACTAAACGCCGCACTTAAGCGAGGTTTAATCACTCAAAAAGAGTTTAACAAAGCAGATAAAGCCTCTAAGAAAAGAGCGGACAGAGGTCCTAGACTATCGGGACAACGTCTACAACAAAGAGGGTCAGAGGTCCAAGCATTTGGACGACAAGTAGGTTTCTTAGGAGCGGCTCTTGTTGGAGTATTTACAGCACCTGTTGTTGCTTTTGCTAAATTCGAACAATCCACACAAAACGTTATTGCGGTTCTAGGTGATCTAGACACAGCAGGTCAAAAAGCAGCATCT
>JALZUV010000140.1 GCA_023301245.1 Rickettsiales bacterium | reverse complement strand
CGCCGCACGGCGGAGCTGGAAATCGCTCAACCCAGAATATCAAATCATCGCGCTCGATGCCCGCTCCGCCGAATACAAATCCGCCAGCCACCTTTGGGCCGGCAAACAGATGAGCGCCACGCATCGCTCAGACTTGTTCCGCCTCTGGCTCCTTGTCGAGCATGGAGGGATCTGGGCAGATGCCACCGTTTTATGCATGCGCCCCCTCCGATCCTGGCTTGGGCAAGAACTCGCGACCTCGGATTTCTTCGTATTCCAGAATCAACCCGTAGCCACCTGGTTCATGGCAGCCCGGAAAGGGTCAGCCGCCGCCAGAAAATGGCTCTCCCTCGCCCGTCGTTATTGGAAAGGCCGTAAAAAAGCCGGGGATTACTACTGGCTCCACGGATTATTTGAAGAGATTGGCCATAATCACAGCCTCAGTGCGTGCCACTGGGCCAAGGTTGGCCCTCACATGCTCTTGCCCTATTCCTCGGATTTGAATGGAGCCCCCGGGCCTCATTTTTTTCATCGGATCATTTCGCAAGCCCCGCCAATGTTGAAGCTCACTCGGCATATCACCCCGCACCCCGCCAGTAAGTTTGATTGGCTGCTTAAGAGCTTCGAGTGAAATCTTGGGTCCCGAGCCGCCCTCTGACTTTGACAATCGCCTAGGGCCAGCATGACCCTCGACTCAGTATCTGCCACCACCCGCCTTAGTGCCACCGTCACTCCAGCGGATCCCTTATCCAGCGGAACTTACGACATCGGAGCGGGATCGCTCCGCCATAGCTTCCCAGCTGCCAACCAGATCTATTCTCTCAAGGTCTCCGCCCAAGAAGGCCCCGCCTCACTCGACCTGCAGGGAGGAGCCCTCAGCCCAATCGTAGGTGGCCAATCAGCCGGAGGAGAGGGAAAAGATCCAGATGGTCAGCCCATTGATCTGGATACCATCTACGCACTCCGCATTCAAAATACCGGCTCAACCGAGTTAGAGATCGCTGCTGAGGATTGGGAGGGATCCACCCCATTCTTCACCGATATCGTCATCCCAGTCGGAGGTGATGTCGTGTTCATTGCGCCGGATGGCAACCTCATTTCTGAAGCCGTTTTGAGTATTGGCACCACCGATAAAACATTCTCCTGGGAAGCTGTGATCTTGGGAAAAACCCAGCCCTGATCGGCCTGCACATCCTGCACTCCGCATCAGGGCGACAACTCCACACCTCCTCAGGTGAGCCCATCCTAATCTACCTCTAGCCTCCTACTCTCCAATACACCATGACCAACGGAATCTCAGTCATCGACCTTCCCACCGAAGAAAATCCAGCCCCAGAAGCCTTCGTCCACACCTTCACAGGTGATGGTAAAGATCGGAAAACCCCGATCGGAAAGTTTCTCCCGAGCGGAAACTCCGAAAACGATGTCCTCAGAACGTCTGAGCAGGATTTGACTGACGAGCAGAAGGCTACGGTGCGGGAGAATCTGGAGATAGACAGTCAGCCCTACGTCCTAGCCTTATTAGGTCAATCGCTTGCGGTAGGATTAGCATCGGTTCCTGCCGTGGGGGATTTCGCCCCTGATGCGCGCATCAAGATTTGGAACGCGAACACGGGAACATTGGAAGTGTGGGAAAATATGGGGCAGTTCCCGCGCGGGGTGGGAGCGGGCAATGATGCTGGATTTATCCCGGCAAATAACATGGCTTTTGAGGCCGCTAAAATGATCATCGCAGAGTATGACCGGGATGTAATCGTGATCGCGGAAGTAAAAAGCGGCAGGCCGATTGCGGACTGGTTGCCCGGCGCGGTACGTGCGGTAAATTTCCAAAATCAGTTAACCACGTCGGGAGTGGATTACGTTAACGCAATCATCTGGCAACAAGGTGAAGCGGACGAAAACCTTCCCTTCGGCCAGTATAAAACGGATTTTTTAGCGATGGTCAACGGATTTTTCGCGTTCCCGCAAATCGACCGCCGCACGTTCTTTTCCGTGGGTGAGGTTCCGGGCATTCAACGCCGCATCAATTCCCAGCTAGCGGAAATCGCGGAGGGAAAAAGCGGGGTGCCTAATATCGGTTTTGTTTCGCTTAAGGATCTCCCTAAACTCCCTGACACTGTCCACATTGGCGGGGATGAAACCGCGCTTGCTGGCATCCGCCACGGGCAAAACATCCTCGGGCGGAATAAATCAGCCACGACTACGCCGCTCTCTTTTTACGAGACGCCTGCGGTATTCGGTGGAGAACATGCGGGGTTCACGTTTGTTTATGACGAACCGACATCTCACACTATCCTCCTGTCTTCTGTTGATTCGGGAGCGTTTATTCCAGTGGGAGTTGAGACCAAATTTGTGAGAAATCTCAATGCCGGGGAACTTAAAATCGAGTGCGAGCCAGCCCTTGAAAGTTTCGGCCCTTTCCCCCCTCGAACTACTATCAACGGCTTGCAAGGCTCGGTCGTTGTTCCCGCTGGTGCCACCGCTACTGTCACGCGGGTTGAAAGGCGCGATTTTGTGATCGAAGTTTCGCAGGCTCTCGATTTTTCACTACTCCCTCCTCCGAACCCCATTAACCTCGCTAGCGTGCTGGCACGTTACTCGGCTGATAGCGGGGTGACGCTTACTGGAACGGAGGTAACGCGCTGGGAACCGTCCTTTGGATCAGGAGATGTTACGGCGTTTGGAACAAATCCAGTGACATTAAATCCCTCCGCAATCAACTCCAAACCCGCGCTGGTTTTTGACTCAAACACTGCCCTTCAAACTATCGATCATGTTGAGGATCGCTTTGACGACTGGACGGTAATCGTCGTTGCTAAAACAACAATCCCCGCAAAACCAACCCAATCATTCATCGCCGGGTTAGTGGGCAACCGACCCCGCTTGTCGATTGACCTTGGCGTTCCAGAAATCACGTATGATGATGACACCACGGGCTCTGACTCAGTTGGGACTGATTGGAAAATCTTAACATTCTCCGGCACTAGGTCCGCCACTGGGTCAGTGTTAAAAATCTACGATGGACCCACCTTGCTAGTCACGCGAGACGCACCCATAACTGCCAACCGTCCTGTCCATGGGATGACAAGCAAGTTTACGATTGGCAACGATAGCGGTTATTTCTCGGACTTTTTCGGAGAAATTGCGGAGGTCATTATTTACAAGGAGGACTACTCCGGCACTCCTGAACTGACAACGGCTCAAAACGAGCTGGCGACAATTTACGCGCTATAACTAAACCAAACCAAACCAAACCAAATAAATGAACCCACTACTCATATTCGTCGCATCACTACTCCGGCACGCTGTGGTGACCGGTCTATCATGGATCACTCTCATGTTCTCCTTGCCCGCAGAGGTGAGGGAGCAAGTCGAGGGTGCCGCTGATTTTGTCACTAGCTCGCTCATCTCCCTCCTCGTCTGGGTGGTGGTCAAGTATGGCAAGCCGATCATCACCAAATGGGGCCTGCTCCCATTGATCCTAATCGGCGTCACACTCTCCCTCACGTCCTGCTCTTACGTCGATCAGGTAGTCGATACTCGCGGATCTGTCGCCACTGCTCCAGATACCGACCTCGACGGCATCCCCGATGAAATCACCGTGCCATCAAATCAGGTCAAGCCGGTGCTTAATGAAAAGGGACTCGATCAGCTCAATGCCGAGCTAGCCGACATCATCATCCACGCCGCAAAATAGCCATGAGCCTCCGCACCACCCTAAAATGGTATGCCAAGCAGCCAGTTTTGAATCTGCTCAAAATGCGAGCATTGCTGGATAATGCGATTGCCGAGGATTCCAGAGCTATTGCCACCGCTCCCCCCAAGCCGCTCAAAACTGAGGGATTAACCATCGTCGACCATGAGGTGCAAGAGGCCGTGACACTCCCTTATCCTGATGGCCCCTTAATGAGGATCCGCCGTTTCCTCGTCATCCATTTCACTGCTGGCGCCACCGCGAAATC
>JALZUV010000139.1 GCA_023301245.1 Rickettsiales bacterium | reverse complement strand
AAAATGCTCGGTGTGTCATTCGAAACGATTGATATTGAACCCGCCATGCAGGTGATGGAACAATCGCTCGCCCCCATTTTTAAAGGCAAAGCAGCGGATGTGACGGAAGAAAATATTCAATCGCGCCTGCGCGGCAATCTCATCATGGCTATCTCCAATAAAATGGGCTGGTTGGTGCTGACGACGGGTAATAAATCGGAAGTGGCAGTCGGCTATTGCACTCTTTATGGCGATATGTGCGGCGCTTATAACCCATTGATTGATATTTACAAAACGACCGTTTTCAAAATGGCGCGCTGGCGTAACGCACAAGGCAACTCTATTATGCCTGAACGCATTATTACCAAACCGCCTTCGGCCGAATTGCGCCACGACCAAAAGGACGAGGATTCGCTACCGCCTTATGAAGAACTCGATGCAATCTTAAGAATGCTCATTGAGAATGACATCCCCTTGGCCGAAATTATTGCCAAAGGTTATGACGAAGCCACTATCAAGCACGTCGCCAATCTTCTGCATGGCGCAGAGTTTAAACGCCGCCAAGCCGCCCCTGGTGTAAAAGTAAGCAGCATGGCTTTTGGCAGTGACCGCAGATATCCCATTGTTAACCGCTATAGAATTTAGGCAAAAAAAAACCTCAACCGAAGTTGAAGCTTTTTTTGTTACTGATAAAAAACGAAACCTACTTAAGCAGTTCCAAAACAAAGCTATGGAATGTGCTTGTATAGTGCTCCTTCTTCAGGATTTCTCCTGCTTTAGGGACACCTCTAAAAATCGTTTCTTTAGTCTTACTTCTTAGTAAAACCTTACGATTATCAGGGTTTTTTTCGCAGATGATTTCGTATTCATCTAATTTTTTTAGGCGATCATAACGAAGTTTTCTAAACTTAATTTCAACCGTACCTACACAGAGAGATTTTGTTCCGTATGGCATTTTTATAAATTTTAAAAAGTTAAAAAAAACCTTCCACTATGTGTAACGCGGTTGCGTAATAATAATGTCTGCGCAATAAGGCAGAATACCAATCAAAAGTTGATGGATGAAGATGTAACCATCATAGAGCCTTATCGCCCAAGCAGTATGACAGTTGCGTGACAAATGTTGCCACTAGCATTATGGATGGTTTTGCCTTACATAATTCCCCATGACAGTTCTTGTACGATTTGCTCCTTCGCCAACCGGCTTACTCCATGTGGGTAATCTGCGTACGGCGCTTATTAACTGGTTATTTGCGCGCAAACATGGCGGGCAATTTATCCTTCGTTTTGACGATACTGATACTGAGCGCTCGAAAAAAGAATATGAAGATGGCATCCGTGAAGATTTGTCATGGCTTGGCCTCGGCTGGGATAGAGAATTTCGCCAGCAAGACCGTATGGAAAGCTATAAACTCGCTGCCGATAAATTGCGCGAATCTGGCCGCTTATATGCTTGCTACGAAACGGCTGAAGAGCTGGAAATTAAACGCAAAATGCTCGCCTCGCGCGGCAAACCGCCCATTTATGACCGCGCGGCACTCGCACTCACCCGCGACCAAATTACCGAATATGAAGCCGAAGGCCGCACGCCACACTGGCGCTTTAAGCTAGACGATACCGACATTGAATGGGACGACCTTATTCGTGGCCCACAAAAACTACGCCCCATCCATATTTCCGACCCCGTACTTGTACGCGCCGATGGTGTTCCACTCTACACGCTATCTTCCACCGTCGATGATGGTGAAGGCGATATCACGCATATTTTGCGCGGCGAAGATCACGTCACCAACACCGCGGTGCAAATTCAAATATTTGAGGCTCTTGGCTATATACCGCCGATATTCTCGCATAATGCGCTGCTACAAATGAAAGACACAAAACTTTCAAAACGTGTTGGCGAAGGTGGCACCATAGTAGGCTTGCGTAATGATGGCTATGAGGCCATGTCGGTTAACAGTTTGCTGTCACGCCTTGGCACATCTGACCCTGTCGAGCCATTTATGGAAATTGATAAGTTAATTGAGCAATTCAACATCAGTAAATTTGGCCGCGCCGCTGCCAATTATAACGAAGATGACTTAGGCCGCTTAAACCAAATGATATTGGCCGTTAGCCACTTTAAAGACGTAAAAGACCGCGTGCATGCAATGGGCTTAACCCAAGTCGATGAAACTTTTTGGAACTCCACCCGCATTAATCTGAATAAGCTGGAAGATATTAAAGACTGGTGGCATATTTTAAGAGAATCCATCGAACCTAGCATTGAAGCGGAAGACACTGAATTTTGCGCGCTCGCCGCCGAGAAAATTCACGAGGCAGACACGTTCAAAGAATGGGCGAATATCTTAAAAGAAGATTCTGGCCGTAAGGGAAAATCACTCTTCATGCCACTACGCAAAGCCCTAACCGCCCGCGAAGATGGCCCCGAAATGGCACGCGTATTTGAACTACTCCCCCGCAACACCGCAATCGAACGTCTAAAAGGAAAAGCGGCTTAATTGCGAGTGACTCGCAATTATAGCAAGCATTTTCAACGGTTTAAATCTTCGTAATCTTGCGGCTTTGCCGTTGAAAATTACTGCACTCTGCCCTATCTTATTTCCATAATTAACAATGGAGGGTCGACATGACTTTTACTTTACCTGAACTACCTTACGCGCAAGACGCACTAGAACCACAAATTTCAGCTAACACACTTAGCTTCCACCACGGCAAACACCATAATGCTTACGTTACTAAGTTAAACGAACTTATTGCTGGCACTGACCTTGAAAGCAAATCGTTAGAAGAAATTATCATGATTGCTTCAAAAGATGAGCCAAAATCTGGCCTATTCAACAATGCCGCGCAAGTATGGAACCACACGTTCTATTGGAACAGCATGACGCCAAACGGCGGCGGCACTCCAACAGGTGAACTAGCTGATGCTATCACGGCTGATTTCGGTTCATTCGAAGAATTCACAACTCAATTTAAAGCCGCTGGTGGTTCACGCTTTGGTTCAGGCTGGGCATGGCTAGTGCTTGACGCTTCTGGCAAGTTGAAAGTAACAAAAACTCTAAACGCCGACCTTCCAATGGCGCATGGCGAAACTGCCTTGCTTACCATGGATGTTTGGGAGCACGCTTACTACCTAGATTACCAAAATAGCCGCCCTAACTACATGGGTGACTTCCTTGGTAAATTGGTAAATTGGAACTTTGTTGCGGAAAACTTTGCAAATGCAAAACAAGCCAAAGCAGCCTAACACCAAAGAGAAAGAGGTTGCTAGTATGTGCCGAAAATGTTGTTTTTTGAGAACCGTAGCGGAGCGTACGTTAAGTACGTGAGCAACGGAAGCGCAGAAAAATGACATTTACAGGCCATAATAGCAATCCTCTCGACGTGCAGCGCAAGGCGGTGGTTAACGCCGCCTTGCCGCACGTGCTATTTGATGGCTGG
>JALZUV010000138.1 GCA_023301245.1 Rickettsiales bacterium | reverse complement strand
GTAGTTGGGTTTGCGGCGGAAACACAAGACCTTGAAGGTAATGCGCAAGCAAAGTTTAAACGCAAAGGCTGCGATTGGTTGCTGGCGAACGATGTGTCGAGCGGCAAAGTATTTGGCAAAGATAAAAACCATGTGACCTTTTATCCTGAAGGCGAAAACTGGCATGGTACAAAGCAATCCATTGCCGAGAAATTGACTGCCCAAATTTGTGAATATTTTGAGAGCAATAAAAAGCAAGAGAGTGCGTAGATGGTTTCTGTAAATATCAAACAACTGCCCCATGCCGAAGGCTTAGAGCTGCCACATTATGCCACCAAACAATCCGCGGGTATGGATTTAACCGCCGCAATTGACGCGCCTTTTATACTTAAAGCAGGCGAAAGCGGCATGATAAAAACAGGGCTGTCGATTGCCCTGCCCGATGGTTATGAGGCGCAAGTGCGCCCGCGCTCTGGCTTGGCTTATAAGTCGGGCATTACGGTGTTGAATTCCCCTGGAACCATTGATGCAGATTACCGTGGCGAAGTGGGAGTGATTCTGATTAACCATAGTAAGCAAGACTTCACCATTGAGCGCGGCATGCGTATTGCGCAAATGATTATCGCACCTTACAGCCAAGCCCAGTGGAATCCGGTCGATGATTTAGACGAAACGGCTCGCGGTAAAGGCGGGTTTGGCTCTACAGGAACGGCAGAAAAAGTTGCCTGATGCTAGGCTTAGATAAGAAAACTCTCCATGCGTTACAGGCGATGTTAACCATTTCAAGTCATGTAGGTGTGCAGCCCATTAGTGGTAAAGAAATTGCTGCTGAACATGCACTGACTCCGCGTTATTTAGAGCAAATGTTGCAGCGCCTTGTGCGGGCGAAAATTCTGCACGGTGTGCGCGGCCCTCGCGGTGGCTATGTGTTAGCCCGCGAAAAACGCCATATTTCTATGGCCGATATTGTAGAGGCCGTTAAGGCTGATAATGACGAAACTTCTAACAAAGTCGATTACGCTGGCCTCAATCAGCTATTGGCCGAACTTCAAGGCGATATTACTGAAAAATTAAAATCAGTAACGTTACAAGAGCTTACACCGAAGAAGGTAGTAATGAAAAAAACCGCCGATTTTACGATTTAATAAAAGGATAAACATGAATACTCAACTTGATAAACCAGGCCGTGGGCGCATTTATAATAACATTCTAGAAACGATTGGTAACACGCCACTCGTTAAACTAGACCGCATGGCGAAACTGGCGGATGCCAAGGCCGAAGTGCTAGTGAAGTTAGAGTTTTTCAACCCGCTTTCTAGTATTAAAGATCGTATTGCTCTTTCGATGGTTGAAGCAGCGGAAGCCGCAGGTGATTTGAAAAAAGGCATGACCATTGTCGAGCCAACTTCGGGCAATACTGGCATCGCGCTGGCTTATGTAGCAGCAGCGAAAGGTTACGATATTATCTTAACCATGCCTGAAAGCATGTCGATTGAGCGCCGTAAGATGTTGAAAATTCTGGGTGCTACATTAGAGCTTACCCCCGCAGCAGGAGGCATGAAAGCAGCTATTGATAAGGCGCAAGAGATTGTTGATGCTAATGCGAATGCTATTCTTTTGCAGCAATTTCAAAACCCTGCCAACCCCGCTATTCATCGCGTGACCACCGCGGAAGAAATTTGGGCAGATACAGAGGGCAAGCTTGATATCTTTATTACAGGTGTAGGCACAGGCGGCTCGCTCACAGGTACAGGTGGTGCGTTAAAAAGCAAAGACGCTAACATTCAAGTGATGGCGGTTGAGCCTGAATCTTCTGCGATATTGTCAGGAGGTCAGCCGGGGCCCCATAAAATTCAAGGTATTGGCGCGGGTTTTGTGCCTGAAGTGCTGGATACGAAGCTGATTGATGAGGTTATTACCATTAATAACGAAACCGCCTTTAAAACAGCACGCGAAATGGCGGCACTTGAGGGGATTCCTGTAGGAATTTCGTCAGGCGCGACCATTGCGGCAGCGCTCGAAGTCGCCGCGCGTGACGATATGGCAGGCAAGCGCATCGTGGTAATTGTGGCATCGGCCGCCGAACGCTACATAAGCACCGACCTTTTTGCAGGGCTTGAAGCGTAATTATCGCCTTAATCAAAACTTAAAGCTCTTTCGCTATAGTAATGGCGATGAGTTTTAAAAAAGATATTCGTCAGCATTTACCAAAAGATGCCGCTAAGCTGTTGGCGGAGCTAAAATCTGTGGGTGATGAGCTTTATAAGACCCGCCGTCAGCATGATTCTATCGAAGCGGTGGTGGAGGGTATTAATAGTAAGAGGCTGGATTTTAAATTACGCCATGCCGTTTACGATAAGCCAGATAAAGAGATTCCTCCCTTTCATCTTCGAGTGCAGACGGGGCTTAATAAGGAAAATAAAACTTCCAAGCAGACAGTCTTTAGCCGCGATAAAGTGACGATAAAATCTCGTAATCATAATTATTTTCTTGATGGCTCTGCCAATTATAAAGATGGTGACCCTAATTGGGCATTATGCAATGCGGTTAAAGATAGTAAGGGCGATATTAAATCGGCGGGCATTTACCACCCTGTGATGGGTGAGTTTTATTATGCTGATAAAACATCGGCTTATCGTATTATGTTGCCGCGCTTTAAAGGTGAGGAATTAACCGTTAAAGAATTTAATATCCCGCCCTTACGCAAAAAATTTGCAGCAGAATATGCTTCGATGCATACACAAGAGCGCTCAATTTTTAAGGCTGTATTCACCTCTTTGGTGCGAGAGAATGTTGGCGGCTCGCTGCATGAAGTGGCAATGACAGAAACTCCTGCCGCGTGGGTGGGGCTTGGCGTTCGTTCGCATACAGTGCTCGGCAATAGCAAAATGCCGGAAGGCGAAATTGGTGCTTTTATTGCAGAAAAAGCGGGGGCAGTTGTGGTGCGCGACCCTATTCTTACTGATTCTAAAAACCGTGATATGGTATTTGTGATGCATCCTGATGTTGCCAAAGACGTGATGAAGAAGTTTGTAAAAGCCGTTAAACTTGCCAAAGGCGATATCGTGACTGAAAATACAAAAACTCTTGTTGAGCCTAGTGAATTACATAAACAGCATGGGCGATAAAATGGAAAAACAATCTCACCTAGCCGCACTACATCGAAATGACGATATCTGTATTATCGCTTCCACCCTGCCCGATTCGATAAGCATGTATTTTTATGTGCGTCTTAACAAGCATAAGCAAAAACAATTTTTTGCCGATATGGAGAAATTACCCGCGCTTACATTGACAGACTATGGCGAAATTCTAGAGTCAGGTATTGGCGAAACCCCTAGCGATGAGTCGATAGTGAAAATGATGCGTAACTATAATTATCAAACCCCTGAATTGGCATGATACGAAATTTATCAATATTATTTATAGTTGGCGGGCTTTTTGCCGTTCCTAGTTTTGCCCAGCCCATCAGCGAAACGGGCTTGCCTTTGCCGCGATTTGTGTCGCTGAAAAGCAAGGAAGCTTATATGCGCAATGGCCCTGGTAAGCGCTATCCTGTGAAGTGGAATTACACGCGTAAAAATTTGCCGATAAAAATTATCAATGAATATGAACATTGGCGCAAAGTGGAAGATTTTGAAGGTGTGCAAGGTTGGATGCATAAATCGGTTCTATCGGGCAAGCGCACCGCCATGATGCTGGCCGATAATATTTACTTACGCGAAAAACCACTCGAAGAAGCAAAAGCGACTGCCAAGTTAATGAAGGGTGTTATCGTTAAAATTGAAAGCTGTCGCCCCGAATGGTGCGAAGTAGAAGTGGGCAATACCGATGGTTGGGTGCCCAGCAGTTTGCTTTGGGGCGTGAAGCTAGATTAGCGACCTTCGCGAATACGTTCGACTAAATCGCTGACACTTGGAATAAAGCCATCTTCATAAAATGGGTCATCAGCAAATTTATAGGCGTTATGACCACTGAACATCAAATCAGTTTCAACACCGCCTTCGCCATGGGCGATGTTTTGTAGCGTCTTTTGAATACAGAAGCTGCGTGGATCTGCTTTTTTGCCCGTAGAGAAATCATCATGGTCTTTCCAGTTTGAGAAACGGCAATGCGATAAGCAGCCCATACAATCAATCTGGTCTTTGGTAATTTCTTGGGCTTTTGCAGGCTCAACAAAAATGATGGTATCATCAGGAGTTTTTAAAGCATCGGTAAAACCGTCTTTTTCCCAGCGGCCAATTTTCTGCATATCTTCAGGCGATACAAAGTGAGGGCGCTTGCGTGGACCAAAGCCGTAAGGCTCAGAGAAGTAGCCTTCTTGCTCAGTACGATATTCAACTTGGCGCTCACCACGACCGCGAAGCTCTTTAATAAAGTCATTATTCACCGCAGATGAATAGAAGCCAGTTGGGCTAAAGCGGTTTAAGAAAACATCGCCAGCTTCAAGGGCAAGAAGTTTCTTCTTCCAATATAGTGGAATTGGGCTTTCTTCTGTTAGCAACGGACGCGTTCCAAACTGGAAGGCAATCGGGCCAATTTCAGGGTTATCTAACCAATGTTCCCAATCTTTTAGATGCCATACGCCACCTGCCATAATAATAGGAACTTCGTTTAAACCAACGAGATTCATAAACTTACGCAGCTCTGCCACGCGCGGATATGGATCTTCAGGCACTTTCGGATCTTCGCTATTAGATAGGCCATTGTGCCCACCTGCTAGCCACGGGTCTTCATAAACCACGCTGCCTAGCAATTTAACTTCTTTGCTATAAGCACGTTTCCAAAGTGCGCGGAATGCACGCATAGATGAAACAATTGGGTGGTAATAAACATTATGCGCCGCAGCAATTTCGCTTAAACGATAAGGCATGCCTGCGCCACAAGTAACACCGTGAACGAGGCCTTTAGCCTGCGTTAGCACGTTGTTGAGAATTTCTTCTGCTCCGCCCATTTCCCACAATACATTTACATGTAAGCGGCCATTGCCGTTTGAAACTTCGTGGGCGCGCTTTGCTTGGGCAACACCACCAGCAGAGCTTAGCGCAATTAATTCTTCATGACGGCCACGACGAGTGGTGGCGGTATATTCGTAAGGAATGCGGTTGCCAGCATCGTCGTAAGAAGCAGCATTTACGCCAGAGAATGTGCCAACTGCACCCGCAGCCGCAAATGCTCCCGCAGTCGCGCCATCGCTTGCAGAAATACCTTTGCCACCCTCAATAATTGGGTGAACTTCTTTGCCTGAAATTAATACGGGCTTTAGCTTATTTTTAAATGTGTCAGTCATGAATGCATAGCTTATAGCCAAACCGCGCGGCGATTGCTAGTGGATTTCTCCCCAATCGTGCCCAATACCTGCTTCTACGATCAGCGGTAATGAAAGATGTGCTGAATTTTCCATAATTTTCACAATGTTAGCGGTTTCTTTTTCCGCCACATCTTCTTTAATTTCAAAGAGGAGTTCATCATGTACTTGCAGTAACATTTTAACATCAGCATGATTTTCATATTCGCGGTTCACCGCAATCATTGCGCGTTTAATAATATCGGCTGCGGTTCCCTGTAGCGGCGCGTTAATGGCTTGGCGTTCGGCAAAGGCGCGCATATTAAAGTTTTTATCGGCAATCCCTTTAATGTGAATCTTGCGCCCATAGAGCGTGGTAATGTAACCATTTTCGCGCGCCTCTAGCTTTTTAGCTTCCATATAGGTGCGAATACCAGGGTAATGCTCAAAATAAGCATCAATAAATTTCGCCGCATCGGAACGCTCAATACCTAAGCGTACTGCTAGCCCATGTGCCGAGATGCCATAGATAATACCGAAATTAATCGTTTTAGCCTGACGGCGATATTCGCTCGTCATTTCTTCAAGCGGCACACCGAACATCTGGCTAGCCGTGGCGGCGTGAATATCGTGCCCTTCACGGAAGGCTTTCTTCAGCACTTCAATATCGGCCATTTCAGCGAGCAAGCGTAGCTCAATTTGCGAGTAATCGGCGGCGATAAGCTTGTAACCATCGGCTGCAATAAAGGCTTTGCGAATACGTTTTCCTTCTTCGGTACGAATAGGGATGTTTTGTAAATTCGGATTAGTTGAGCTCAAGCGCCCTGTAGCGGCAACTGTTTGCTGCAAGATAGTGCGAACGCGGCCATCAGCTTCAACTTGTGTTTGTAGCGCATCCGTATAAGTGCTGCGGAGTTTTTCATATTGTCGCCACGAAACTACCTTCTCGGCAATAATATGGCCTTGAGCTGCTAGCTCTTCGAGAATTTCAACACCCGTAGAATAATTGCCGCTTTTCTTGCTTTTCTTGCCACCTTGAATGCCGAGCTTATCGAACAGCACTTCGCCCAGTTGCTTGGGCGAACCAATAAGAAACTCTTCGCCTGCTAGTGCGTAAATTTCTTTTTCTAGCACCGCGATATATTCTCTAAATTCGACGGATAATGTTTCTAAATAGGCTTTGTCAGCACGAATCCCTTTGCGTTCCATCTCGGCCATAATGGGCAGTAATGGTCGTTCAATTTTCTCATAAATAGCGGTCACTTGCTTGTGAGCTAATTGCGGTTTTAACTGCTGCCATAGGCGTAAACTGTAATCGGCGCGTTCGGTTAAATGGGGCATCACGGCTTGGGCTTGCGCTTCTGCCCAGCCAATTTTGCTGCGGCCTTTGCCGAGAGCTTCTGACTCATCAGATAATGCTGCACCTAATTCGCGCT
The DNA here is from genome assembly GCA_023301245.1 of Rickettsiales bacterium. Classification (GTDB taxonomy): domain Bacteria; phylum Pseudomonadota; class Alphaproteobacteria; order Rickettsiales; family JALZUV01; genus JALZUV01. The sequence goes on along the minus strand of JALZUV010000138.1, from coordinate 1,845 downwards.
CTACTAATTTGCCAAACTCATGGCTATTTAACCCTGCTTCTAATGCGTAAGAAAGCAATGTTACATCGTCGCAAGGAGTTATCTCGCCAAGCTCGCCCATTGCCACCTTTACCGCATGGCCAATTTTAAGGATAGCGGGATTGGTTAGAACTGCCTGTAAGGCTTGAGGGATGCTTGCCTCGCTGGCTTCGTCGTTACCTTCTGCGAAGGCAAACAGGTCATCCGAAGGGGCAGCTGCTTGGCTGATGGCAAACGGGTAATAAACCGCCTGCCCTGCATCCACACATAAGCCAATGCCTGATTCTACTAGCGAAAATGCGACTCTGCCTTGTGCGGTAGCTTTCGCGAGTATCGCTGCAAGCATTGCATCATCGGCTAATTGATAATCCGTTTCTGTGATTTTAGCGGCTACAGGTGCAGCGGCTTGTGGGGCGGGTGTATCGGCTGAGCCTTCATCCAAGCGCTCTTCTAGTTTTCGGAAACCCATGGCCTGTAAGAAACTGCGTAACTTACCCTCTTCCCACGGGCGCTCACCGCATTCTTCTAGCGGAATCGGCAATTCACAATCATCTTTAAGCGTGACGAGTGTATAAGATAGGCGTGCATCATCGGCAAATTCGATGAGCGATTCGCGGCGCTTCTTTTGCGGCACTTCTTCTTCGGCGCGCGCCAGCAGGCTTTCCAAATCGCCAAAATGGTTGATAAGCTGCATCGCCGTTTTGGGGCCAATACCAGGGATTCCGGGCACATTATCCGAGCTATCACCCATTAGCGCTAGTACATCTTTCACCTTATGGGGTGGCACGCCGAATTTCTCATCGACCTTGGCTTCGTCAATCACTTTGCTTTTCATCGCATCAAACATGGTGATGCCTGCATTATCATCGACCAGCTGCATTAAATCTTTATCCGATGATACAACAATCACCTCGTCAAAGCCTTGCTCCTTAGCAACTTTGCAATAGCTGGCGATAAGGTCGTCAGCTTCAACACCTGCCAGTTCAATCGCAGGTAGGCCGAGGGCTTCGGTGGCTTCACGCACGAGTGCAAACTGTGGGCGTAACTCTTCAGGCGCTTCATCGCGGTTGGCTTTATATTGGTCATAAATTTCGTTGCGGAAGGTGAAGCGTCCCGCATCGAAGATACAGGCGATATAATCATCAAATTCATTATTCTGCGCATCGCGGATGAGTTTTTGAATCATATTTACAAAGCCATAAACTGCGCCTACAGGCGTGCCCTCACTATTAGTAAGGTTTGGCATGGCAAAAAAGGCGCGGAAGATAAATCCCGAGCCATCAATAAGGGTAAGGCGTTTTGGTTGAGTCATGTTTCGCAGCATAACGAAGCGGGTTTTGTTTGCAATCTGCTATAGGGTTGTTATCAAGCTCTTATGACAGATTTAAATACTTATACTCAAAAAGCCGCAAGCGGTACGACTAAGCAACTTGTGTTACTAGCGCACGGCCTAGGGGCAGATGGGCAAGACCTTATTGGTCTGGCAAGTGAACTCGAAGCAAAACTTCCTGATGCTACTTTTATTTCGCCTGATGCTCCCTTCCCTTGTGACATGGCACCTTATGGCCGCCAATGGTTTAGCTTGCAAAGCCGTGAAGAAGCCGACTTGGAGCGTGAAGTAAAAACTGCTGCCCCCATTCTTAATGCTTATATTGATGCTAAATTGAAAGAATATGAGCTGACGATTGATAAGCTTGCCATCATCGGTTTCTCGCAAGGTACGATGACCTCGCTTTACACGGCATTGCGTCGGGTGGATTCTGTTGCGGCTATTGTTGGCTTTTCAGGCGCAATGGTGGCAGCGGCTAAACTGCCACGCGAAGTAAA
>JALZUV010000137.1 GCA_023301245.1 Rickettsiales bacterium | reverse complement strand
TTCTTCGTTAAATCGACTTCTTTTCATAGTTTTGGTTTTCTTTGGTATAGATCCCAATACTACAGTTTTAAAGTGTCTAATTTTTTGGAGTCAGGCCAACAGCCTTAATCAACTCGATGAGCTGAAGTCCAAGCACTTTGCAAAGGTTCTCATAGCCGATATTACCTACATCCCGACCAAAGAAGGCTGGCTCTACCTCTCTGTGGTTATCTATCTCTAGTCAAGAGCTATTCTAGGATATCAAACCAGCGGAGCAATTCCTACAATCACCCTCACCGAAGCTCTTAAAAAGGCTATCAATCAATGGCCGGTACCTCGTGGAGGTATCCATGTTTCACTCTGATCGAGGCAGTCAATACAGTCGCCATTTGCTAAGAAACCAACTGAAAATTCATGACTTCAATCCATGTCAAGAAAAGTCAACTGCTACGACAACGTCACCTACGAAAGTGTTTTCTCAACGCTTTAGCGAAAAACCCTAGCAGACTGCAGCTATTTCGAAACGCGAGAAGAAGCTAAGAACCATATTTTCGAGCACATCGAAGGCTTCTATAACACAATAAGAAAACACTCATCCTTAGGCTCTCAATCACCAATGGGCTTCATTAAGAATAATAACTAAACTTGAGCTAACAGCAGAAATCAAATAACCATTAATTTAGAGGACACGCTGCGCGTAATCCTTGGGAAACACCACTTCCATCCCCCTTCCAAAAATTTGATTTTACCAACCAGCTCTGGAAGTTATAAAAACAACTTCCAAAATTAATTGACAAACTTCCATGTGGCAATATCTTCCGTTTCATTATGAAAACTGAAGAAGGATACGAACTTTCATTTCCAGCGATTCGAGGCACTCAAGCAGGTAGAGAATACTACGTAGCTATGCCTACAATCAAAGTGGCTGTTGGCATTATCTCGGCTAATGACGACGAAGAGCTCCCTGCTGACCTAAGGGCTCAAAGAACTCTTAACAAAGCTCGCATCCCAGCGATTACAGATTACATAGTAAACAACAGAAATACCTACGCATTTTCTTCTTTGACAGTATCGGTCGATAGTCAAATAGAGTTTCAAGCATTTGGTGAGGACGGTTTACACCGAAAGCTAGGAGTCCTCAAAATCGCTTATGGGGTTACCTACCTTGTTAATGATGGCCAACATAGAAGGGCGGCATTAGAGAAAGCCATCAAAGAAGACCCTTCACTCAATGATGAGCATATCTCATTAGTAATTTACGTTGATAGAGGGCTTAAGCGTAGCCAACAGTTATTTGCAGATCTTAATCGGTATGTTGTTAGACCCACAACCTCATTGAGTATCCTATATGACCATCGTGACCCCATGTCGACCATGATGGTAAGAGTCATTAATGAGGTTCACGTTTTCAATACTCTTACAGAAAAAGAAAAAACCACTATTTCAAACCGCTCCAGAAAACTCTTCACATTAAGTATTATTTACCAATCTACATGCGATTTATTACGTAAAAAGAAAGGTTCAAAAGTAACCGAAGAAGAGATACGTCTCGTAATAGATTATTGGACTAATGTAAGCTCAAATATAAAAGATTGGGAGTTAGCAAGAAAAAGAGAAGTTTCTACTGCTGAGCTCAGAAAAGAAACGATTCATGCTCACGGAATTGCAATGAGAGCATTAGGTAAACTGGGTAGCTCTCTTATTTCCATGGAACCTAAACAATGGAAAAAAGCTTTGAAAAAACTTAAGGACATTAACTGGGATCGTTTTGGAAACCCTGATTGGCAAGGACGATCCACTGGCGTAAACGGGCGTATTACAAAATCGCATAACAACATCGCATTAACCTCGAATTATCTAAAGGTTCAACTAGGTCTGGTTTTAACACCAGAAGAGCAAGAACTAGAAAAAGAATTCAATCAATAATATGAAAGAATCACAACTTACCGCAGAGAAACTAAAAGCTCTTCAATTAAAAATTCAGGAGACATACCTTGAGGGAGCTCGGCCATGGGTAATTGGATACAGCGGAGGAAAAGACTCGTCATGTGTGCTCCAAATAGTCTGGGCAGCTTTAAAAAATCTTAGCCCCGAGCAACTACAAAAAAAAATTTACATAATTTCTTCAGACACTTTAGTTGAAGCACCCGCTGTAATAAATCAGCTAGATACTACACTCCGTCAGATAGACGAAGCAGCCAAACGCGACAACCTCCCTATCGAAGTTCACAAGGTCACCCCTGAAATAAAAAATACATTTTGGGTTAATATGATCGGCAAGGGCATCCCTGCCCCATACACAAATTTTCGTTGGTGTACAGATCGTATGAAAATCGCACCTACCACAACATTTATTAAGAACAAGATCGCTCAGTTTGGTGAAGTAATGATTCTTCTTGGTTCTAGGAAGTCTGAAAGTATCTCACGTGGTCAGGTAATGAATAACCGTAAAGAAAAAAGTTCAATGATTTCTTGGCATAAAGATATTGCTAACGCACTCGTATTTACCCCTATTGAGGATTGGCATACAAATGACGTGTGGGAATATCTAATGGCTGTTCCTAGCCCATGGGCAGGCAGAAACGATGCTATCGTGACCATGTATAGAAATGCTCAATCTGGTGAATGCCCGCTAGTGATCGATAAATCAACTCCATCATGTGGAGGCGGACGTTTCGGTTGCTGGACATGCACTGTGGTTCAAAAGGATCGATCTATGGAAGCCATGATCGATAATGGGGAGGACTGGATGCAACCTATGCTAGATCTCAGAGATTGGCTCACAGATACTCAAATTCCATCTAATAAGCCCGGCATCAGAGATCATCGACGAAGAAACGGAAAGGTTGAGTTCCACGACGTCGCAAATGCGTCTAACAAGAACGAAAAAGATCAACGCGTGATATGGGGCCCATATACATTAGAATTTAGAAAAGAAATTCTACGGCGTGTCCTAGAGGCTCAAAAGCAAGTTCAAGAAGAAGGTCCCGATGACTCTACTCAACTCATTAGACAAGAAGAGTTGGTGAAAATTAGACAGTTATGGCTACACGAAGAAGGAGACTGGGAGGACTCTCTTCCTGATATATGTCTCAAAGCAACCGGTAAAGATTATGACACCGAAGATGCAGACTTCACGGGAGTGGGGAAAACTGAATTATCGCTGCTCAGAGAAGTAGCGGAAGATGCAGACCTACCCGCACATCTCATACGTGAACTACTCGATGTAGAACGTCAACATTCAGGGATGACTCGACGCGCTGGAATATACAACAAGATCGACTCTGTATTAAATAAAGATTGGAGAAAATACGAAGAAGTGATCGCTGAAACTCAAAACCAACCAGGAATCGAAAAATGATTATTAATAAAATGATTTTAGAGAATTATGGTTTGTTTGCTGGCTATAATGAATTTGATCTTTCTCCAAATCGCCAGGAACGAGGTTCTAAAACTCGACGCCCTATTATTCTATTTGGTGGAAAAAATGGTGCAGGCAAAACTACCTTTTTAGGTGCTACACGCCTTCTTCTCTATGGAAAACAATCTGTTGAGGGTAAAGTCACACAGCAAGAATACAATCAGCAACTAATAAGCCACTTACACCGCAATAAAAGGGCTGCTACTTCAGCGCACTTCGCCCGCATTGGACTTGAATTTGATCATATCCTCAATGGTGAAAAAAGCACTTTTTATGTAGAACGGTCTTGGGAGGTTAAATCTGAAGGTAAAGTTTCAGAACGCTTTGAAGTGAACAAAAATGGTTCACCGCTAAATGATATAAGCCCAGAACATTGGGAATCATTTATTGCTGACATTGTTCCGGCAAGGCTTTCACAGTTATTTTTCTTTGATGGCGAAAAAATTAAAAACATAGCTGAAGACCTCTCTAGCAATGCCGCTATTGCTGAGGCTATTCAATCACTTTTAGGTATCGATAATGTGCTTTCTCTCAAGTCTGACCTCAAGATCTATAAGTCCCGTCTGATAAAAGATGCTGACCCGAAAGCATATAAAAAGAATTTAGATGAATTACTAAAGAGACTCAAAAAAATTGAAACTACTGAAGCTCTTCTTACTGATGAAGCTAGCGATTTAAGAACTCAGCTCGACGGAGTTCAAATCACTACCACAAAGTTAGAAAAATCACTAAGTAAAAAAGGTGGCGGCTTTGCATCAAAGCGAAGTGAAAACCTACAGCGTGTAGAACTTACCAAAGAAAGAATTCAGCACGCAGAAGCCGCTATTAGATCCCTTACAGATAGCACTCTACCCTTTTCATTTTGCCCTACAATTAGGGCGAAAATGATAGATCAATTAGAACAGGAGCAACTTGCTCAAGCATCTGTAGCGGCTGCGAAGAATATCAACTCACTTCATACAAAACTCATCGACGCTGCAGCTAAGCTCTCTCAAAAAGAACAGTCCTGTATTACAGCTTTCATCGAGAAAAATGTAGGAAATTACCTACAAGAGGTCTCTGAAGCTAGCAATGCCCCGCTGATTCATCAACTGTCAGACCGTGAAGCCGCTCATATCATTGAACTTGCTACAAACAACACTGATAACGAACTCAAGACTTTACTAACCGAAACACAACAGCTTGAGGAGCTCCATATTGCGCTACACAACATTAACCGCGACCTTGAAAAAGCCCCTGCTGAAGAAGATATTTCCTTTATTGTAAAAGACCTTAAATCAAGCAGTAAAGAACTAGGTGAGCTCCAAGGCAAAGCCAAAGTGAATCAGGAAGCTCTACGAGCTCTTACTAACGAAAAGGTCCAATTGTATAGGGATAAAGAAAAGATTGAGAAAGGTCTCAAAGCTGGAGCTAAAGAAGCTGAAAAACTAGCCCACTTAGAAAAACTAGGGCCTGCTCTAGATGTTTATCGTAAGAAACTTACTAAAACTAAAATTGAAGCTCTAAGGTCCGAAGTCACTGAATGCTTCAATCGACTCGCTCGTAAGTCGGACTTCGTAAAAGGTATCAATATAGATCACGAGACATTCGCTGTCACTTTACTTGACGAGCACGACAGATCTATTCCACGAGAAGATCTTTCTTCTGGAGAAAAACAGATCTTCGCTATCGCCATGCTTTGGGGCTTAGCACGCACTTCTGGACGCCCTCTACCTGTGGTAATAGATACGCCCCTTGGGCGACTAGATTCAGATCATCGTAAAAACCTTATCGAAAATTATTTTCCGCATGCAGGTCATCAAGTTATACTACTATCTACAGACACCGAAGTAGACCAGAAGCTCTACGCTGATTTATCCAAACACATCTCACAATCTTACCACCTAGTTTATGACCACAAAAAAGGACATACCACAGCAACTAAAGACGCCTACTTCTGGGAAAATGAATCTGCTTGAATTAACTATCCAACGTATACCGTTTTGCCATACAGTAGACGCTAAAATGCGTCTTATGAAGGCCAGAACTGGTATAACCCCCAATATTCTAGCACGCATGGGATTCGCCCTCTCTCTTGAGGAACCAGGAACACCTCAAGACCCGTTTGATTCAGAGGAACATGGACGAGATATAAATCGAGGAACGCTACTTGGAGAACACGACGCAGTCTATGTAGCTTTACTTCGGACATGGGTCAGCGAAACCGATTGGCTAAAACAAAATGACCTTTTAGAAGACTGCTCAACAGAACAATTCAATGCACTATTCGTAGCCCATATGAACCGAGGATTCGAACTACTCAGCGCCCGTATGCGAGATCTCCCCGGACTAGGAAGTCTACTCAACACCATAAACAAGTAATCTCATATGAGCGATAACCCTATCTACCTGGACTACGCTTCCGCCACACCTGTAGACCCCAGAGTGATGAAGGTCATGCTCCCCTACTTTACCGAGCACTTCGGTAACCCTGCGTCTAAAAGTCACAGCTATGGCAATACCGCTTCTACCGCAGTGGAAGACGCTAGAGATAAATTGGCCAAGGCTATCAATGCCCGCTCCCAAGAGATTGTCTTTACCTCAGGAGCTACTGAGGCCATCAATCTCGCGATCAAAGGGTGTGCGATGGCTAACGAGAAGAAAGGCAAGCACTTCATCACCGTTGCTACCGAACACAAGGCAGTGTTAGATTGCTTTGAGTGGTTAGAGAACAACGGCTACGAAACTACTATCCTTCCAGTAGACTCCGAAGGAATTCTAGATCCCCAATCAGTAGCCGGTGCCATACGCCCAGATACTGTCATGGTTTCAGTCATGATGGTAAATAACGAGATCGGAATCATCCAAGACATCGAAGCGATCGGTGCTATCTGTAAAGAGAACGACATCTTCTTTATGACCGATGCAACACAAGCTCTCGGCAAAGAAAAAATCGATGTCAAAAAAATGAACATCGACCTACTCACAGCATCGTCACACAAGATCTATGGACCCAAAGGCGTCGGCATGCTCTACGCTCGTCGCAGTAACCCAAGGATTAAACTTGAGCCTATCCAACACGGTGGTGGCCACGAGAAAGGCTTCCGTTCAGGAACACTCCCGACACCACTCATCGTCGGCTTCGGAGCTGCAGTTGAACTGGCATGCAAAGAAATGAAAAAAGAACAAGCCCGTCTCAGGAAACTCAGAGACGAGCTACAAAATGCTCTACTTGAGGGAATTCCAGGATCTAGCGTCAATGGTCACCTGGACAAGCGTGTTGCTGGCATCCTCAACATCAACCTCCCACCCGTTGACGCCGAAGCACTTGTTGCTTCGCTGAGCAATCAACTAGCCTTTTCAACTGGTTCCGCATGCACCAGCGAAAAAATTGAGCCCTCTCACGTTATTGATTCTATTGCATCAGAACCAATATCAAATATCAGACTCGCTCTTGGCCTTGAAACACAATCAGAGGACATAAAACTAACCGTAAAAGAAATAAAACAAGTGCACTTACGCTTGGCCAACTTCACTAAGATATTCACATAATTCTTGATCTCCTGATAGCTCTTGCAAAGATTTTAAACCCGAAATATATAGCAAGGTATCTTTAACTTTTCTTTTCCCTACAGCACTTGATGCCATAAACATCGGAAGCGTAAAATCGACTTTATCCATATTTGTCAATAGACTGACAAATTGATCTTCACTCAAGTCGACATCTTTAAGACTCCCCTTTTTTTCAATTGAATTTGTGATATAGAAACTTAGGAATTCAAAAACACCCTGTATTCCAACAGTTTTAGTTAAACATTGCCCGCCTTCGGTAACAGAAGGGTTCACCTTGATGATTGAGGAAAAACAGTTCTCTACAATATCAAATACAACCTCATCGAAATTGTTCAAATACAACTCCCTGAGTGGTGCTCCGTCATCTTGCAAATTCGAACGTAATATGCTTCCTTTCGAGGCCTCTCTTAAAGCCAGTCTATCAAATTTTGGCTTTTTTGAAATTAGTCGAAGCACGGAATCCACCACTGCCGCAACAGAAACATTCCATTCAGGCCCCTTCCGAATAGATTTGATAGAGTTTATTGCTGCATTCTTTAACCGACCCTTAAAAAAGGCTCCTCGCTTATGCATCTCATTAGCTATCGAAATAGCCACCTTATCAGGACTCCAACTTTCAACCTGACCTTCCGATAGTTCATAAGCAAATAGCCCATACGCGTGATTTTTTGTCACTGGCTGCTGGTTTAGATTAATTGTTGCAAAGAGAAAAGCTTGAAGAGAAGGGGGCAAATCGAGATAAACAGAACAAACTAAATTCATTCCTTTAAACTCCTCTGAAGACTCTTCAAAGCCAGCAATTCTATGTTGCCCATCTATAATTGCAGATAGTTTAACACATTCAGGAATGACAAGAGAATATTCAGGTTCTGAACTACCTTCGTTAGTGACTTCCACTTTCCAACGTTTCTCTTTTTCGATATTAAGAAGCCCCTCCTCAGTGTAATTGGCAGCCAATATTATTGAATTAGGAAATGCACAATCTCTGCTTTTAATATAAGCCCCCAAAAGCTTTTTTCTCTGGATGCTTATAGCCCTCTGACTACCAGTCAGTTTACTTTCATCTTCACGATAGGAGTCGCTGAAAGTTAAGCTGAGCAACTCTTCTGCACTTAGTTGAACAACGAAAAATTCACCGAAAGGCTGATCAACCCTTAGAGCTCTAGTTTTTATATAATTAGACATTATCTATTTTAAGTTTGGTAAGGGTTAGAGCTTTGAGATTTCGGTAACTCTGGTGTAGCATTCATTGAACTCAGATCTTTTCCTTTTTCAAAGTATACTGGGTTTGTAGCATTTACTTGAATCCAAAGTAAAATAGAACCAACTAAGCATAACATTGTAAATAGGGTCCCCCAACCTGTGGGGGCGAAAGCTATGCCAAATAGTGCAATAATCACTATAAGAAACCCAACTAAACCAATCGACATAGCATAAGTCACGTCTTGTATTTCTATATTTTTTTGGTGCTTTTTTATATCACTCCGCAATAGGCTCAACACAACATCAACGCAGGAGACAATCACTAAGGAGATCACACTACCGCAAAAAGCCCTATTTATTGCATCTTGGTTCACATCAGGACTCTGATAGCTTTCGTAAATAGAAATCCAACACCCTAAAAAACCAACCAAAATAAGTAGTATTAACGAAAAAACGAATAGCCCACTTAATTTAAATGGAGATACAAATCGTTTCCAATATTCGTTTACCAATAGTGCCAGCCATGATTTTTGGTTATTTCCTGCCATGATTTTATTACTTTACGATTTCCCAGAAGGCTAAGTCCTTCATTTTAGTTATTTTTTTATCGCCGTCTACATAGAGGCTAAAGTGTTTATCTAGCTCGCGAACCTTTTGCATCAAGGCGTTCTCCTCATGCTTATCCGCAGCGTTGAAGATACTCTTCACATCTTGATTCTTGATCTGTGAGACTCGGTGAATGATCCAAGTCAAAATGTAGCTAGAGTAGTCAGCGTTGCTTGTTTTGAAGTGGGTCAGCTCTTGTGTGGACAAAATTGTCCCGACACCAAATTCACGCCCTTCTTTGAGAATCTTCTTCAGACTCTCAAACTCTTGAGACATGAAGTTGTCAGCCTCATCCACCAGAATCATCTTACTGATCTGACGGAAGTCTCCTTCTAGCTTAGAGGAACCAAGGTGGTGCATCTGTGAATAGAAAATATCTAGAGTAATCGCCACGATGAGGTTTTGAATCTGTGGATCGTATCCCGATAGGTTGATCACAACAACTCCATCCAACATATCGAATAGCGACTGAGTCTTCTCTGCTTTTGGCTCAAATATCTGGAATTGGATAAGATCATCGAGGGCTGCATAGAGCGAGTCTTGAGCCACATTTTCATCTTCATTAAAGAGGTTCCAAACATCATTAAGGGTTGGAGCAGGTCGTGACCATGTCTCCGGCTTGTTCTGGTATATTCCAGCAGCATTATACGCCTCGATAATCAGAGTTCTTATCTTGTTCTGTTGCTTAGTCCCGAGTCCATAGGCATTCCCCATTGTCGAACGGAATAGGTTCGCCGTATGCACAGGAAGCATTGGCTTGTTGCCAAACAGAGAAAACGGGTTGAACGGCAAATCGTAGAGTTCAAATACCTTGGCTCCAGTCGCTTCGATGAAATCATCTTTAATATAATCAGCCTTGTAGTCAAAGATCAGGATACCAACTGGCTCATCACCAACATTGTCCTCCTGGTTTCTCACCAGTTGAGTGATCAAGCTCTTCGTGAACTGGGTCTTGCCCGTTCCCATGGTTCCGATAATTCCTGTATTCGTATTAAAAGCTTTAGAGGTATTGGTTGGCTCCCATAAAACGGGTTCATGGTCGTTCACGTTCTCACCAAACTTGATAGTCAATGGCCCACTCTCAGATGGATCTACCACCGTAGGAATTTCTGAAACTGTGGCGGGTTCCAATACTGCTACAGCACCAACCACTTCATACGGATTGGTAGCTGCTTCAGCCACAATAGCTATGTTAGGCGCAGCCTCACCTCCGCCTTCAGGTAACGGTTCTGGAGAAATGGTAGTCGCTGGCACAACAGGAGGTTTCTTCTCAACCTCCTGCTTAATCGCATCTGATGTCAGATAACATTCTTCACTAAGATTCAGAATGGAACGTTCGCTAATCTCCTTACTGAGTTGCTCTACAGGAGTGCTTAAAAGTCGATTCAAATAGCTATCTGGTATCTCAATTTGAAGCACATTGCCTTGGAGCTTTGATGAAGTATCGAGACAGCTGTCATTGGAGAGAATACCAATCGCTAAGCCTTCCGCATAATCTGCTAGCTCTGCAATGGAATACACTCCCGAGAGAAATTCCTCTCTCTGGTTGAGTAGGTGCTTGTATTGATTCTCGGGCTTTACCTTGTCAGGGAAAACATCGTAGAGCTGGTATTTCTCCACTTGCGTCAACACCTGCCGAATAAATAGAGAACGGTAGATTTTTCCTTCTAATGAATCTAATCCGAGTAGGCCCTCCACCAAATAATCCCTCAATGCTTCAACCTGCCCACAGGCTTTCGCCATCGAGTCCGCACCGTGTTGGCCAGCTTTCACTTCCACAGGTAACAAGAACATCTTATCTCCTTTGAAGCCAACAAACAAAACATCGTCTGACATCTTGCCATTATAGGTATCCTTCTTGAAGTGGCGTGAGAAATCACTACCGCTGAGTTTAAGCCCAATATTACCTGATACCCTCACCATCTCAGCGATCGAGAGAGGTATCCAAGAGATGTCAGATTCAGCTAATAGACCACATACTAACTTCCATGTGGCAATGATTCCCGTTCTCTCCAGTTTGATAGTTTTATTTGAAGATACCATCTTAAGCAGCCACTCACCATTGAAGGCATTGAATTCTCCAAGTAGGTGCTTCCCATGCGAGGAAAGCATTTTGTCATAAAGGTCCGCGTGGCTTGTCACTGTAATCGCATCGTAACCAGCTGAGTTAGTGTATTGATCTGAGTAATGAATCAAGACCAACTCTTGCTCGTGTTCAAAGAAATTTAATGTCACCTTAGGGTCAATGATCGTCGTCCACAACGAGTTCTTATAGCACCCCTCCAGCTGAGCCTTGAAGCGTTCATTAACAGCGAGTCGAAGGGCTGAAGAATCGCGATAAGATTCATTTGCCTGACGTGCTGGACGCAGTAGGTTGTTTACCAGACGGGCGATCTTTAAGTGACACTTGTCAGAGTCATCTACACGCTCCAGACCAAAGGCTGTATAATAATTGTCTCCCTCCCTAAAGGATGACTCACCACTCAAAATTCCATCACATGCAATGCCTGATGTGTGTTGGTCTACGTTATGTGATGTAGGTGAGATCTTCTCATTATTTTTGAAGAAGCTAATGTGACACCATTGATGTCCATCACGATCAGCCTCAGTATCACTATACTTGCTAAAACTAACTTTAGTTCTTAACAAGTCGATCACCTGGTCGCTTTCTTCATTGCCCTTGAAGTTATAGCGTTGCTTGATTTGATCATAAGACCCCATTTCAGCAAATTCTTCAAACTCAGTGACATTGTCTTCAGCTCCATAGAGGTTCACATGCACTGACTGACTCTTCAGCTTATACTTCTTGAAGTAATCGAGCACGCCTAGAAAGACTTCTTTGTTTGGCCCGTTGTTGACGGAGTTCACTACCAAAGGAGCCGTGCTGGACTCATTGAACAAGTCCTTAAAGGTCTTCACTAGCTCATCGATCTTTTCAAGCACGAGCTTGGAGACGAAGCTGTAGCTGCTTTCCTCCTGTGGCACTACTTCTAACCAAAACATATTAGCATCGGAGGCTTGGGTGAATCCGAAATCCCCTTCTCTTTCGAACACATAGGGTAACAGCCCTTTGGCATTGAGCCTTGATGTTGTCACCGAAGGCAAATTCTTGAAGCTCCCATTCTCTTGATCTGCTATAATTTGATCGACCAAATACAAGTAATAGGAAAGCACTAGAGGGTGGAATGGGGTGATAAACTCAACCCCATTATACCAACTAAAGCCCACCTGCATCAACTGTCGCTGAGTTGCTGTCAAAGATGTTCCTTTGACGATAGAATTGAGAGCTTTTTCATAACTCACGACGTAGAAGCGAACCAATCGGCAGAAGTCAGGACCCCACGAGACGAGTGAAGGAGTCGTCTTGCGCTCCTCGCAATACTTAAGCAAAGCCAAATAATTCTCATAAACCTCAGCGTAGGTGCCCGCTAGCACATCTGCTGTAATTGGGTCATCCCCAGCAACAATGTGCTTCTCCTGAATGACTGTCTCCTCTCGAAGAAGGAACTCCAAACGGTCAAAGATCACGGAACTCTCTGAGTTATCAATCACTACCCTTCTCTTTTGAGAAAAGAATTCACCATTGTAATCGTCTCTAAACAATTTTCCAAATCTTCCTTGATCAAGAAGAAGCGGAAGGCGCAATGATTGAGTATTAGTCTCACCTTCGACATGGAACTTAATCAGGTGCTCACCAGACTTGAGGTCGAATGACACTACGTCAGAGGTCTCGTAGAGGTCTCTATAATCCAGTGTGCCTACATCGCTGACATCAACCACATCGTCGAGATTCTTCAGCTCAGTCGTAAGTCTACTCTGGGTGTTAATCTCTAACTCAGTCTCTTTGGTCTGAAGTGCTACGTGATGCTTCTGAGGTAGCACCAAAAAACTATTTTTAATAGCCTCTACGCAAAAGTCTCCCTTCCTTAAAATCAATAAGCTGAAGCTATACTTTTCCTTGGTGTTATCCCTTAAAAGCCTGACTCGTTCATAAGTTGGCTTGCCCTCAAACCCATCAAACTTAAGAGTGACAGTTTGCTTCCCCTTGCTGCGAGACTTTATGGACTTTTCCACTGCAATCTTATCTTTGCCCCAAACGTGAACTTCATCTTCTTTGAGGTTTTTCTGAGCTGTCTCAAACTCAAAATGCACACGGAACGTAGTCTCGCCCTCTTTCAAAAGGCAAATGATGTGCATATCTCTTTGCTGAGCTGCAGACTCTCCTTTTAGACGGGGGCCAATACATTCACAGCCTAGTTCGACATCAAATCTAGAAAAACTCAACACATCACCCGCGTGAACCTTAATCTCTTCATCAAACTTTGCGTAATCTTGATCTCTCCAATCTCCGTCGACTGATATGTGCTTCTTTACAAACTTTTGCCCGAACTCGGGCAAGCGTTCCGCGACTTCATCTGGGTAATGGTGTAAAACATGATCGATGCGATCCTTGAGGTCTTTATTCTTCTGCAAACGTTTCTTTGCTTGAGACTCGTTGCCTGACCAACTGCTCATTAGCTCCACATCGGGAATAAAACCTAAAGGTTTAAGATCGAACACTCCCTGGTTTGCAACAGTTTCGTAAATTCCCCTGAGGCCAAAAATACTACTTCCTTCATCTTTCAACGCTTGGGATTGAAACTCTAGTATAAAACCAACTGCTGGCTTTTCAGAGATAAGATCACTAGCACGTTCTCGCACTTGGAGATAGATGTTATCATGTGACCAAACATTCAACTTAAGGTCTTCTGAGGTTCCGAGCAGGGTGTCGAGTAGGCTGTTATGAAGAATCACCATCGCAACACCCTCAAACATATCAGACTGACCTGCAACCTGGTCCCTAAGCATAGAGATATAACTCTCACTGTAACATGGGATTTCACAAGCAGCGACGCGATCAGCATGCCGCACGAAGATTAACTTAGTGTTCCCTAGTTCGATGTAGGGAATGTTCTCTCCTCCTATCTCAATAGCTCCAGAACTGCTTCCTGCCATTTCAGTGTAAAGAAGTGCACTATCTCCAGAATCAGAAAACTGATAATGAAGTCTCTTGCCTGGTTGACAGTTCCCTTCTTCACACCAGGAAGAAAGCACCTCAACTAAAAATTGTTCATACCGTAGATTTGACATAGACTGCGTCCCCACTATCACTCATTCTTTTAATATTTCCGATACGTTCATAGAACGCAATCAAGCCCAGCTGAGATTGTTTATCCAAATAAACACCACGCTGTTCAAATTCATTTAGGATCTCCTGCAAGCGCATTTCCCCCTTATCTCCAATAACTATATTTGTTAGCATCAACAGGTAATCTTGATTAATCACCAAAACTTTGCCCAAGCGGCCACGCGCCTGAACGAAATGCTTTGCTACTTCTTGCTCAAATGGCTTTAGGTATTTAACCGACTTCATCTCATGCTTAGAACTCGCTTTGAGTTCACGAGACTGGTCAAACTGATCCATTGAATACTGGACCAAACGGTCAAGATCTCCGATTACTCCCTCAGAGTAAGCAGATCTTTCTCTATTCATTAAACCTCTTCCATACTCAACAACATCATTAGTGCTTCTAAACCTTTCTGCGTAATCGCTCAACGCGTCTGAAAGCATCGATTGTTGCTCAGCTGGTAAACTGTGCAACACCTCGGCCACTTGCCACAATGGCATGGAAGGGTATGAAGTGCCTAATTTATTGTTCAGCTCATGCACTAGCGTAAGCATAGGGAAGATGTTCTCTACACTTAATCGAAGGTCTTTATAACTCCTTGATGCACTGCGTTCCGCACTGCACTTCTCAGTATCAATAATAAAATAATGCTCAACAGAACGAGGTGCCCCTTCTTTCCAATTACGAATATTCGCACCCAGTTGAGAACAGTATAGGAAGTTGTAGAGTCCTAAAAAGTCTTCTATCTTATCCAGCAAAAATTGAGGCTTTGAGCAAAGGAAAGCCAAATCCTTATGAAAAAAGTCAGCTAAAAAGGGAAGGTAAGGCAATAATGCTCTGCCTGTGCCAGTGGTATTCTCTAACTGGCCTTTATATTTCTCGACTACAACAGCCTCTATAAAGTTGAATGTCGGCTCTGTGATAGAACATCTGTTTTCACCAATAGAAGCACACAATAGATCGGCAAGTTGCTCAGAACTTTTCGATATCTTTTCCTCTCCTTTAGCGGTATTAAGTATGAGGAATAGTGGACTTAATTTATTAAGCCCCCCCTCGCTGCCAAAATAAATATCTTTGGCTAACTGCCCCATTTCCCCCTCAACTGTTAATTGTTCAAGCCCACTAACAACCTCAGAAGAAAGGTCATCAAGAGCAAATTTTGAAGGCAGGCATTTTTGGGAGAGATAGCTCAATATTCTTCCCGCCACATAGGTATAAGAAAAGTCTGCCCCTTTATTACGATACGGCAGATAGTCCGAGATCATATTCTTTGAGGGGATAGGGCTCCCTTTGAATTCTAATAAGCTTTTATAAAAGGCTTCCGTATCAATTTTCATAGAGCTCCTTCTAGCGTAATTTCTGCATTCTCCTCGTCAAAAATAACGGTCGACACCTTACCTTTTTTCTCGATCACCATCTGCCCTGATGTATTTCCTACAATTTGAATTTCTTCGATCAATTCATCCAAGATGACGATCGAACTTTTATCGTATTTATTGGGCCTATAACCATGATTAATTCGATAGATCAGGTCAAAAAGACCAGCGTCGACAACCACCGGTTTAAGTGATTTCCCCTCGACTAATACACGTAAATTGAAACATCCCAAGTTTCTAGGTTGGTCAGCTTCTATCTCTTTGAAGTCGGTCTCGATTTTCACCTGCGAAGCAAATACGTAGCCATTGACTGCCTTAAGGAAAAAATACTGACTCCCTAGCTTTGGCGAACGTCTATTCGCATATCTTCTAAGAGCCTTCAAAAAGGTCTTGTTATAGAACTCTCTTATCGCCTTACGCAGTTCCCTCTCTCCTGAATAGTTTGAATGTAGCAGCCATTGCTCTAAATAAGATTTTAAGGTGTTTCGATTGAAGGAAGCTGATATCTTCTGATGAAAATCGTTCTGAAACTCTATATCTTGTAATAGATAGCACAGCCTCAGCCAAGATGTCGAACCCTGCAATTTTAACCCAAACTGTTCTGTAATAAGGTCCTGAAATGCTATGAAATCTTGGTCTTCAATTTTCAACGAACGTTCAATGAGAAACATATCAACATCACGGCGTCTCTCTCGATTCGGGTCAAGCTTAGCTAGGCCATCCAACAGCTCTCCTCCCTTGGAGCTAAAGATATTATCAAATAAATATCCTTTTTCTGATAACAGGTGATGGATCGCATCCAACAGCGTTCTAGCAGTTAAGAACAAGTTTGACTGTAATCGCGCTCGTAGGATAGTCACGACCACTACTGACCTTACGGCAGGCAAACAAAGCAGCTCGTAATTCACTATTGAACGGCTCTTTCTTCCTCGTTTCCCAGTTGCTTCTTTATAAGCTACATAGAACGGGTTCGAGTCATCAGTTAACGTGATTTTATAGAGCAGTTCCTCCACAAAAGGTGCCTCGACTTCTCCACCTGTCATTCGATACTTAGGATAATCATCAAATGACAGGAATTGGTATACCCCCCCGTATTCTCGGGTCTTTAAATACCGGTCAACGGCACTCTTTATATCTTGATGTTCATCCGCCCCTTCTTGAGCAAAATTACCCAGCATTCCAATGTTAATGCCCACCACCAATAATCTGTCAGACTCTTTATGCTTCGTAAACTGTTCATTTAAAGTCTCTATAGCCCCCTTGTCAGGATGATAACTGTGTGTCCCATCAAGGTGAAAATCAACATCAGATAAATATTTTTTGTAGTAACGTGTTAGTATCTCAGATTTGCCATCCCCACTGCTTCCGCATAAAAAAAAGATTTTATTGCTTTTAAGGTTGGCCTCCAGCAACTGAGCAAATTCCCTCTCAATTTCTGTTTCTATATACAAATAGCCTTTAAGTATTTCGATATCAACGGGAAGAGATTCACTTCTAACTGCAGAAGAAGAAGATTTAGATAGTGATTCTATGTAATCATTAAAGGTCATTGACTATTGATAGATGTCATTTCCTGAAACTCTAATCAATAGAATAATCCCTTAAAAAATAAAAAATCGGGTATAATCTGCATTCTAATTAGCCATTTAGGCTAGCCTCAAAACACCCCTAATACTTTATTGCTATAACTCTATAAATTAGCCCCCCTTGCTTACCTTCACTACATGAATAATACCTAAAAAGTCGAAAATTGGTGATTTAAATACTGGGCAACGCATCAGAGGCTCTCTGTGAAGCTTCCTTCCCCAACTTAATGTAAAGACGGTGAACATCTTCAGAGTCGTGTCCTACCCATTGCTGGACTGTAGCTTGCGGTATTCCTGCTTCATGAAGCAGGGTAATCGCTGTGACCCTGAGATTGTGG
>JALZUV010000136.1 GCA_023301245.1 Rickettsiales bacterium | reverse complement strand
TCAGCCCTAGGCTGACAGGCCTGTAGTGAAAGACATATCCAAATCAGGACAAGGAATAAGCCATAAAAAAACGCCCCGCAAATGCGAGGCGTTTCTTAAATCTTGTATGGAAGGTCTTTCGACCACCCAATTTAGAATGTGTAGCTAGCACCAAAGGTAATACGGCGGTCCGGAATGCCTTGGAAGCATAATAGAGCATCATCATTGACACAGTATTGTGTAATGCCAGATTTAGTCAGGTTCACACCTTCGACACCAAGGGTCAGATGATCATTAACATCATAGGATACGCTTCCGTTAAACTGACCTCTAGCTTCTGTGACAACAGGGAAGCCAAGCGTACTGTTCCGGCTCGCGCCCGCAGCCGTGTCATCGGTGCGGAATGCATCACGCCATGTATAACGAAGACGCGCAGATAAACCGAACTTCTCGTAGTAACCAGTGATGTTATACGCATTTTCGGAGTTATCGAGCAAGCCTTCTAGGGCCGTTACACTCACAAAATCACGCGAGTCGGTAATACCATTTATCGCATTGAAGATATCCGTACCTCTTCCTGCTGATGAATTCGTGACAGAGCCACCACTAAATTCTTGGTAGGTATAATTGGCCAGAACACCGAAGCCCGACGCCCAATCAAATCCGCCAAGACGGTCTTCCCAACCGGACAAATCATATTGGAAAGAAACTTCCACGCCTTGTTGTGTGAGAGTTTCAGGATCATTGACTATAGTATTGGCATCAACGCAAAGACCTGTTGAGTTCGGGTCACCTAAAACGTTTGGCTGAACTTCTGGGTTAAATGTACCACTTGTACAAGTTGGTCCTGATTCGCGAAGATCACCAGCGAGAATTACGGCGCTATCTAATTCACCCGCAAAGAGGTTCGTCCGTTCTTTCCTGAAGTAACCAACACTAAACAAGGCTGACGGCGCAAAATACCATTCTGCAGACACATCAAAGGATTCCACCTCTTGCGGTGCAAGATTTGGATTACCAATATTAACGACTTGGTTCTCATTGGTAGAGAAAGATACGGATGTGTTTAAATCTCCGAAATCTGGTCGAGCGATATCCTCAGAATAACCGCCACGAAGAACGACATTCTCAATAGGCTCTACGATTATGTTAAAGCGCGGCAAGAAGAAGTCATATCCGCCCTCTGTTACCAATTGTGAAACCGTTCCATCTGGCGCGATAGTGTTACCAATCGAATCCACAGTGGTGTCAACATAACGTAAACCTACATTACCGCGAACCTTGCCAAAATCGTAGTTAGCTTGACCATATAAGGCGTGCGTTTCTTCCCGAATGTTGAATGACGCCGTTAAGTCCAGAGACAAATCAGCAACAAGGTCACCATCTGCTTGTGGTTGAAGAACTCTTTGGGCCGCTAGAGCATCTTCCAATACAGATAAGACCTGAGCTGGATCATTAAACGCAAGATCTGGATCAACAATCAAGAAGTTACGTAGCGCCAGCTCTCTACCATCTGCATCGCCCGCATTATCCGGGCCAGCGACAAGAATGGATGAGAAAAGAGACCCATTCGGGCTATCCTCTAGTTGGCTAAATCCGCCAATACGGTCATCTCTATCTTCGAATGTGCTTTCAGTATCGTTATAACGATATCCGATATCTACGGAGCTTATGAAACTCCCTAAAGACGTGTCTTCAAAGTCATAGCTTGCATCTAAACGAAACGCTTGGTCTTCGTTTTCAGTGTTGTTTTGACTGATATCTACTTGGTCTAAGACGACATTATTTGGATTCAATAAGTCTTCGACGGTTGGCGCGAATGGCGAGTCGAAGTTAATACCAAATGTTAAATCACCACCAGAGAGATCATATCTGAAAGGCACACAATTATCGTTACTTGAGCCATCAAGTGGACAATTTGGGTTGATAAAGTTCAACTGCGTGCTCAAAGTTGGCGTCTCTGACTCTGATCTAGAGAAAGACCATTCTGCGCTTGTGGTTAGATTACCCTTCTCCCATTCACCGCCTAAGCGAATTAGAGAGGTTTCCGTCACACGAGCACCAGTATCACTGTTAAAACGTAGGTTCGGATCATCGTCATCACGGGCTAAGTTTGGCTCAATAACGCCAACAATACCAGCTTGGATACTACCCAAATCGACCCCATCAAGGGAACCGAAGTCAACCGTTTCGAACTCGGTAGGTAGGTTTTGGTTCAATACGCTACTGACGCCAGACCCTTGGACACGAGTACTATCTTGGCGGCGCTCTTGATCGGTATACACACCATCAATGAATAGCTTTAAATTATCCGTTGGACGCGCTTCAATTGTACCTGCGAGGTTAAGCGTGTCGAATTCAAAGTTTTCAAACTCTTGGTTCAAGAATTGAATACCAAGAAAATCAAATTCTTGCGCTACAGGACGATCAGCTGCCTGGTCTTCCAATACAGCTTCGCCGTCACCATTGACACGAATTACATCCGCATTGATATTTTCGACAAGACTTCCGTCACGGTCAACACGTGGACGAAGCGATGAGGCTTCTTGTTGCGTGTAACTTCCGCTTACCACGATGCCAATTTCTTGGCCCGAAGCATTCTGCCAGTTTTTACCAAGAGCTCCTGAGAAGCGTGGCTGAATTCCGCCTTCACTAGAAAGACTGCTATCTTCACCTTGAATACGGAAGGATGCGAGCGTCTCATCTAGATCAAGAGGGCGAATTGTACGAAGGTTAATCGTACCGCCGATAGCGCCTTCGATATTTTTAGCTTCAGGGGACTTGATGACTTCCACGCCCGCAATGATGCCAGCGGACAAGTCTTCAAAGTTTGTACCACCGCGACCTGTTCCGGCTCCGACGGTATCTACACCGTTGATAAGAGTGAGGTTATCATTTGTGCCTCGAATTTGCACGCCTGTACCCACACCAGCTGTTCTGGTAATTTGGATACCAGTGATGTTTTCAAGAACTTCTGCAAGGTTTTGATCGGGTAGCTTACCAATGTCTTCAGCTAGAATGACTTCAATGAGGCTATCAGCATCGCGTTTTTCATTGATCGCATTTTGAAGTGCCTGACGAATGCCGGTTGCAACAACGACGTCTTCACCAGCATCCTGTGCGAATGCTGTTGGAGCCATTGTCAACATAGAAATGCTG
>JALZUV010000135.1 GCA_023301245.1 Rickettsiales bacterium | reverse complement strand
CGTCCACAACGACTTACGACCCGTTCGTCTAATGGTTAGGACTCCGCCCTTTCACGGCGGCAATAGGGGTTCGAATCCCCTACGGGTTGCCAAAAGGCCTCTTTAACTCAATGAGTTAGAGAGGCCTTTTGTGTTATGTCCGATAGACTTCCGATGGTGTGAGCGCGAAATATCGCTCTGCCTCGGTCTTTTTGACGGCTTTGAGGTAGTCCTCCTTGATCACTTTCTCGCTGTTGTCCATCTCATGCGCCGTCTGGGCCACGTTTGAGGTCTCGGCTACTCGATAGCTTCCGTAGGAGTGGCGAGGAGCGTTGTCTGGCCATCCCTCCGATCGCTTAAACTCTTCGTCGAGCAGATTACCAAGGCGCTTGGTCTCTTCGTCGGTCGGCCTGCAGGTGATGATGGGGGAGTTCGGATCTTTGGACTGGATGCCGAGATGATGGAGCCAAGCTGCCAAGGTCGGGAGGATTGGAGTAAGCCGGCGCTTTCGATTTTTGGATATCTTGGCGGGGATCTCGATGATTTCCTCTTCCATCGAAACGTGGCGCCAAAGCAATGGAGGTTTTTTGGCCGACCTGATTTCGGAAGTCCGGACTCCAGAAAAGCAGTTGATCACGAACCACGGCAGGAGTTCCGGTTTCACGGACTTGATCAGGAAACGAGTTTCGGCCTCACTGAGAATGCGGACCTCTTTCTTGGGATCCGAGATGATTTCGGGCGTCTTCTCAGCCTCGGTCAGGTGGGTTTCCGGTCGAATCATGTCCTGTTTCCTCATCCATCGCCAAAAGGCGCAGAGGGTAGCTCTGACGGCCTTCTTTCTGCGATGGCCGACGTCCAGAGAATCGAGCCATGCCCCGATCTCTTCGGCGGTGATTTTTCTCACCGGGGTTTCCTTGCCGATGTTCTCTGCGAATCTTTCGAGCTCGCGGCGTTGCTTCCCAGTGTAGTCGGTTTCCTCTCCCCGGCTGGCCGTCGTCTTGTGAGCGATGAACCTTTTTCCGGCCTCAGAGATTGAGACGTCGGAGGCTTGGGCATCTCGCTTGAGTCGGTCGATGATGTCCCAGGTGGGCTTGAGGTCGAGGAAAGCGCGGGCGAGCTTCGCGTCGTTCTCAGTGAGATTGGAGAGGTCGAGGAGCCCGCTTGCGATCTCCACGGCCTTGGTGTGACCCGCCTCCTTTGCGAGGGCCTTGGTTGACCGCGTGAGGTATCGTCAGCCTCCTTTGACTGACTCGTCAGGGTAGGCGACTCGCCAACGCTCACCGTGCGGATAGAGGGCGAGGCGCACGCTCTTGAACGTGACGTATTCTCGCTTTCCTGTGCGTGGCATGTCCTTATTGAACGAATCAAAGGGACAAAATCAAGCTTTGAGGATTGGAGTTGTTTAAGGTGATTGACCTCCGAGGCCGTCTCTCGTTGGATCTAGTCATAATGGAAGACAAAAAGGATCCTGCCGGAATACCGGAGCGTAGAACGGCGCTACCTCCAAAGAGAGAGCCAGTAACATCTGTAACCCCCAAGACGGCTCTTCCTCCCCGACGCGATAGGGCAATGCCTTCGAGCCGGGATATCAGGAAGTCGAAAGAAGAAGCTCAGCAGCCTCAAGCAAAGGGAGGTTTCTCGGTTCTTCTTGGATTTTTACTCGTTGGTGCTGTCCTAACTCTCGGCTTCTTCTACCTCCAAAAGGAGCGTGTTAGTGACGAAGGTCAATTCATAGCGCAAAATAATCCCGACTTGGATGACTCTAAAAGTGTTTTGGTTCCGGCTCCTGAACCGCAAAAGAAGATGAATCCGGTTAAGATCGAACCCAAAGTAGTTCCAAGCAAAGAAGTGGCCCGCAAGCCGATTTCAGTTTGGATAAGTTGGGGGCAATCAAACGCAGATGGGCAAGGAGCGACCGGTCCCGGATGGTCTAAAAACGGGCGAGAGAGTTTGATTCTTCACCGTTGGTCATCAGGAACGCCTCCTAAATTAGGAGCTAGTAAGTTCGGTCCACTGGCTCCGAAAGGAAAGCGACTCACTCCTGCGATGCTCCCCATTCGAACGATTTGCTCTGAAGATGGCAAAACGAGAGCGCTCATTGAAGTAGCTCATGGCCTGACTTCATTGGGGCCATTTCGAGAGCACAACTGGCAACCCACAAGCGATTTATACAATCTTAGAATAAATAAATTCCTCCCCGAGAGCCTTAGTCAATTGCGTGCGATGGGCTATGATCCTCAAGTCGAGGTCCTTGTAATATTTCAGGGTGAATCAGACTCTACAGATACGCTTCAATACGCATCGAGGATCACCAGCTTTGTGAACCGGATAAAACAAAAATTTCAAGCTCCTCGGCTGAAAGTCATTGTTTGCAAGACTCACCATAAGAACAAAGATCATTCAAAGATTCGAGCTGCTCACGATTCATTCGCTAAATCGTTTCCCAATGCTCAAGCAGTCGAAACTAAGGACCTCGACCGGAGTGATCATGTTCATTTGTCGACTAGAGGAATGATCGGGCTGAGTCCTCGAATAGTCTCAGCCTATCGGCGCCTGAGATAGGCGGACGGGTGAGCAAGCCCTTAGAGAAAAGGTCTATTCCGAAGGTAAGGTTTCCACGTAATATCCTTGAAGGGTGACCTCACTAATCGGGGTGAGGTCTGGAAATTCTAGGTTGTCAGAGACAAAGGCTTTCCGCTTGCGGTCGAAACGCTTCACGCATGATCCATGACCGTCAGATACGATGCAAACCTTACCGTCTGCTGGTGTGTGTTCCTTTGTCTCACAGACGATACGCTCGCCATCGTCGAGGGTTGGCATCATGGACTCACCGTTGACTTCTACTACGAAGTATCCAGTCGGGTAGCTCTTGGAAACCTTGGCGGTTTCGCCCTCCAGCTGAGTGGTGATTTGCTCGCCGGCCGCAACCGAGCCATAGAAGGGAAGCTCGAAAGAGGGGGCTTCGGGGAAGTCGGCGATGTTCGCGGTTCGCTCGTCATCTCCCGCCGCCTGATCGACAAGTTTGATGATCCAATCTTCCATGAGCATATCAGCATCTTTGGCCTTTTGATTCCAGTCGCGAAACTTCACAGGGCTGATTTCAACGGGGATGACCGCTCTGACAGGCTTGGACTCCTTGTCGGTGTCTGCGATAGAATTCGAAAATTCCTGAAGAAACCAGCTCATTAAAAATCATGCTCCCGAAATGGCTCGACGCCAAAACCATCATCGTTCTCTGCACCATCATAGGCACAGCCTTCGTGGCGAATTATCGACTTGGACAGATCGAAAAAGGCCAGACTAAGTTTTCGATCAAAATTGCCTCGGTCGAGACCGACATCCAAAGCTTGAAGCTCCGAATCGTCGGCATCGAAAATGATGTCGAATCGAATGCTGAGAAGCTGGCAGAGCGAAAGCATTTCATGCTGACCGTGGAGAAGTCCCTCGAACAGCATGGGGCAGCTCTGATTCGTCAGGGGATGTCTCTCGAACAGCAAAGCAAGACGTTGGAGAAGATTCTGAAGAAATTGGAGTGATCCGATAATGTCCGATAGGATGGGTCTGGGATAGACGGGGCAGGGGGACAAAGGGTCTCTATATCTCATTAGCATAAGGGTTCGTTCCTCTGATTCGTTCTCCTCACCTCAATCTGGTCGATTCGAATCCCCTACGGGTTGCCAAAAGGCCGCTAAGCTCTCCTGAGTTTAGCGGCCTTTTGTGTGTCTAGGTGGTTGGTTTTTTGAGGGGGAGGTTATC
>JALZUV010000134.1 GCA_023301245.1 Rickettsiales bacterium | reverse complement strand
GTAGCTCTTGCATGTATATACCAGTTTGTATTCAGCTACAAAAAACATACCGGTATCATACACACGTGGACATTCGGCTCCCGCCACAGGGTCTGACCATCGGACCCTGTGCAAGGTGAGATACGGCCCGACCCTATCAGGGTGGACCATGGGACAGGGTGTCCTCATCACAGGAACCCTGTACAGGGTTGGCCTAACGAACCCTGTACAGGGTTGAATCAATGGACCCTGTACAGGGTCGGACCGCTGCTGTACCCTGTGCAAGGTGGTACATTGGCCCGACCCTGACAGGGTGGACCATGGCACAGGGTGTCATAATCGAGAGACCCTGTACAGGGTTAGCCCAACGAACCCTGTACAGGGTTGAACCAATGGACCCTGTACAGGGTCTGACCACTGATTTGCCCTGTGCAAGGTAAGACATTGGCTCGACCCTGTCAGGGTGGACCATGGCACAGGGTGTCGTAATAGAGAGACCCTGTACAAGGTAGGTACCTGGTATTATTGACTGCGCGCATGTTTTCACCTACCCAATATGTATGTCTCAAACTCACTAAATATTCAATATTTATTTGACTCATCATTACACCAACGAAAACAGGACTTTGTAAGACTCGTATAATATGTAAAAGAGATAACTAAATAATATGATGGCGCATACACTACAGTAATCTGCATACATAACACGACATGTTTTGCGGCGACAGGTTAAAACCATATTATTATTCGATACATACCACTCTTAATATATCCCGCATCGCCACCAATCCTCGTTTTCGCGCCTGAGTTTCAACCATTTCGTTAAAGAAAGGCGCATACGTTCACCACGCGTAAGGTCACACTGTGGATATGAAAGTTACGAATCTAAAAAACGAGGTATTGACTCTCGCTATACTGCATCAATCTGCACAAATATCAACGCCCCCCCCGGAGTATCCCCACGTGTGGGGATTCACGAATTCCAGCTTCTAACAATCTGCCAGAGTCTTGTGGAAGCTCCTGGAACACAAGGTACTCACAACTTACTCGCTGCGAACGCTACACCAACACAGAGGATTATCGCGCACAAAAGTTACCGAGGCAAAAACTTAGACAATATGTTATCATATGCGTGATGTTAAGCACCATACCACTATCACAACGTGCAGTAGTATAGGACAACATCGCAACCACCCATCCGCCCCGTTCCCCAAGTATGCAATGCCATCCCACGCCGCTTAAACGCCACCCTGCTCGTGGGGGAATCGCCGTCGACATCCTTGGGCCCGGGTGCAGTTGCGGCATACGTAAGACGGGGGAAGGGAAAAGAAGGCATGACGTGCGAATACCGACACGCAAGTGTAAGAAGCGCGACAATAAAAACAAACAGCTGTGCATACAAACACGAAGTAACTCCCATCATCGGACACGGCGTCGCATGTCGAATGTAAGGCGTACACGAAAGTTGGCGACCGTGGATATCTGTGGGTAATCGGTGTTTTTTTCGACTAAATGGCAGCACATTACGTAAAGCAAGAATATTACAGTGTACGTGGGTTGTTCTCTATCACACGGAACGATAGAAAACGTGTGAAATACATGGCATATATCATACCTGCAGACGAAATGTTAAGATGTAACGGTATCACTGATACTGCTGTCGGGCAACATTCAGCAGACCACCGACTGCTGTACCACGCGCTGCAACTGCTACCTGCACAACACATGTGCAAACCGCCCTTGTTTCTATCCTGGATTCGTTGGCATATTTTGCAATGCATCTGCCCTTGTGCTTTGTGTCTGCGTCTACATTTTAAACACGTCCACTCTTCACGACATACCACACGACGCGTACTCGAGAATATGATAGAGGCTCTGGTTGGTTGAGGGATAAGCAGCATGCGGTTGCACCTTCGCGGATCGACTGCAAGTTAAGGGGGCACCATAGATACGGGCACGAGCAGCCATTAATAAAACAAATAAACCGGTTTAGAGCACGCTGTAGGAGGGGCAAGAGCATATTTCGAACAAGACAAATATCATGGTTGGGAGGTGACATCCCAGTCATTACAGACGAAGGAGTTCACATGGTATGCCGTCCAGCCTGCTTAGCCTACTACAGGTAGACGGAGGGGACGTATTCATAGCTGACGACCGCGTTGAACGACCTCTTCAAGGGCTTTCGGCATGCCTCCTTGGCTAATTCTCGGCACGCATGAGCATCGTTTTTGAGCCCATCTTCGTTCGTCCGCCATTATTCGGCAAGAAACTACAAAATAGTCAAAAGCGCCATACGGAGTCACTACCGGTGACAAAGGCAATTGCAGGGTGAGAGCGCAGCGACGGGTACAGCAGGTAAACATGTTTATTGTAGAATACGTGTGGGCGTCCGGCCAAAACATAATAAATTATAATCAACTCGTGGCACAGCAGGCCCTGCTGCAATGAACGGAACTTAGAGTAAGCACAACGACCCATACATGATATACCTGTTCGATAAGCTGCCGCCTGGTCGCTTTGATAGTAGTGTTCGTATCTCATTCAGGTCAACACGCCCGCGAGTGAAAGCGCTACCCGGCACACGCCGAAATCAAGACACGGTGGTGGTACTACAGTAGTCGAACTCATGTCTACTGCTGTGCTGCTGTGCATGACAATAGTACGTTGAATCGTATCACGTGTACTGCGTACTAACTACTGCGGGTGCCCGCTGTATATACGCTCGTACTTCCCCTCTTCTACCCAAGGTTATGAACCGAAACCGAAAATTGGTAGGTCGGTTTT
>JALZUV010000133.1 GCA_023301245.1 Rickettsiales bacterium | reverse complement strand
AATAGAGCAAAGCGGGAGCCGTCTCAGGCCTTCCCAGCGCTTATCTTCTGTGTTCCAATCTAGCACCATTTTATCAATCGGGTTGCCGCGTGATGTCATAGCGACAAGGTCAAGACATTCGATTTCAATGACGAGGCCCGGCGTAATCATCTGATAGGCGACACGCGCGGAATTGACCTCATGGAACTCAGATTCAGCCGCTAAGGGCTGGAGTTTTTTCAGGATAGACACACGCTGTTCGTCGCTAAATCCGCCGCCGACGCGGCTTACGATTTGATAGGTTCCGTCCGCGCGAACAATAGCGAGTAGCAAATCATGTAGCATGCCCGCGCGGTCATCCGTGCTCTCGGTAAACCCAATGACCGCCAGATCGAGTGAATGGCGAGGTTTGACTTTAAAAAGGCCCGCTGTTTCGGACCGCGCCACAACGCCTTCATGACCTTCGCCGGTGACCCATTCTTCATATTGTTTGAGGACGGCTTTTGAGTTTTCTCCAATGACGGTCTTGACGGGATGAACCCGTTTGCCGCTCCCGAAGACCTCATTGAGTTTCGTGATGGACGCGGTGTAATCCATGGACAAATCAGCGCCGTCCCATTCCCAAACATTAAAAGCGGCAAAGGCAAGTTGATCTAGCTCAGCTTGGTCAGCGGGCTTGCGCCCGATACGAACAATATCATGGACACGGGTGGCTTTTCCGTCACGCTCGCGCAATTTGGGATCTCTTTGGACGTAAAATTCGCCGCCAATCAGCGCTTTCTTGACGCCTGTTTTTTTCAAAAACTCAGCCGCTTCGGCCATAAAAGGCGCACCCGCCCGCAAGGTCTTTCCGGGGTTGAGCATGCAAACTTCGCCGTCCTTATAGATAAGCATAGAAAATTCGCCGTCGATTTTCTGGCTAATCTGATAGGTGCTATCAGGAATACGGCGTTTGGCTGTTTCGGTATCCAGCGCCATCGTCATCTGGCCGAGCTGACGCCGCCTCGTACGGGCTATGCGCAGATAACCTTCTTCATTTAAATCATCAACGGTGCCAATACGGTAGCCACCAACCAGCGCGCGCATATTCTCTTCATTATAAAGCTTAGGCATTCTCGTCTCCTAAGGCTTTGAGCTCGAGGTTCGACAGATGGAGGAGCAAGATATATTTATCATCCTTGATACGGCCTTCTAAAAACCCGCGATAAGGAATGGAGCGAGAGCGGAAAATCAAGGGATCACGCCCCTTTGGTCCTGCGCCCAAAATCATGAGCGATTTTGCTTCGTGAAGCTCTTTGGCCATCTCATAGAGAAAGTCATAGGTCAGGCCATTAATATGAACGATCTGGAGCTTGGTTGCGAAAACGAATTTGCGGATGGCTTCGGCTTTGGGAATCATTTTTCCCGTCCATGTCAGCGGAATTTCAATATCAATATTGGCTTCGAGGCGGCGCTGTTCACGGCGTTCTCGCACGGAGCCATCGGGATTATAAACGACTTCCTTTTGGCGAATGCGGTAGACGAGCTCCTCTTTGGGATTGATATAGACGCGCGACAAATCCCAGAGGAACATGCCGTCACGCTCGAAATCAATTTCGGGATCGCCTTCTGCCAAAGCGGCGCCCAAAGCCTCTGGCGTTTTAAATCTTTCCAACATGGACTCATAGTCTTGATGGACCGCGCCTTTTAAAACTTTGCGCGTATAGGCCGGCAGTTTTTTCGGACCTTGATAAAATATAGTGCGGCGGCGGCGCGTGCTTTCAGCTTTGACAACGGCGTCGCGCATGCGCGCATCAGAGAGGTTTACATTAGGCATCTTTTCTCACCCTATAACATATCAAAATCAAAGGGATCGGTTTCCCCGCTATCGTCTTCGCCAAGCTCCTCGCAGCGCGCGGCGCAGATGGCGGCCTGTTCGAAACCGACAAATTCAATATCGCTTTTTTGCCCAATCAACATCCATAAAACGTCTTCATCGCCTTGCATTAAAAAAGCGGGGTCCGAATAAATCCCGCCGCGATAAGAAAAGGGAAATTGGTAAATTGCGCCCGCGGCAAGCTTTGCCTTCAACTTTGAACTTATTTCGGTCTGAGCGTCTAGCTGATAAATCAGCCTTATGGGATGATCGAGAAAGGTGTCTATATCGACCTCAGTTTCTAAGATTGTAGGCTTAGAGAAACTTGAAGGAACCTCTGGAAGTTCCTTACCATCGCGGTCAATCGGGATAAGGTCATCGCGCGTGACCCATAGCCCTTCCGTATTCACATAGCCGCTTGCTGTCCCGCCATATGGAATAATTGTCCGTCCGTCGCGGGCGAGGGTGGCGAGAGAACATTCTTTCTCATTGGCATCAAAGGTTTCAGTCTCAACCCGCCCATAAAGTTTAGAGCGGTCGACCTTATGGATCGCCATGGTGAACGGCTCACCAGCAAAGTCAAATTCTAATTTACGTGCCATATTTCCCCCATAAGGCAGTACTCTATCAGATGACAGAACCAGCTTAAAGGCAATTACTCACAGAGTTTAGCGGTTAGAGACGCCGCAATATCAAAGGCTTTAGGGCCATCATATTCGGGGCGGCAGGCGACTCCCTTATCATCAATATAAGCATGTGCTGGAGGTTTGCCGGCGCCGTCATGGACCGAGGTAAATTCAATGCGGTGGCGTTTGAGCCAAGTTTCAATTTTCTCTTTCATCTGCGCTGCATCTTTGCCGTCTAATCCTGCCATGCGGGACGTCAGAACAATGATATCGGCATAATCGTATATTTCGCGGGTGAACTCTACGGCCCCGTCAATAGGCGGGCCAATATCTACATTCTTACCTGACTTTACGCGGAGCGCCAAAACTCCGTCCAAATCAATGCAGACTTTTGCACGCCCCGTCCGTTCAAACTTGCGTTTATTTGCCGCGATTGAGACCTTGCTCATGCGCCCGCGCGTCAGCAATTCCTTTGTCTCATGATCGTCTAGGTCTATACGCGGCGGCGGCGGCCCGCCCCTAGCCTCCAGCATAACATCAATGGCGCTATGCCCCGTGAGCCAAGGGTCATCCAGCCATTCATCCCCGCTCCATAGAGAACTATAGTGATAGCGTGTGTGGTGCAGGCCCGGCAGACGAAACCAAGACCCTAGGGAGTCTGTTTTAACTTTCTTGGGAAATGTCTCAGGTTCCTCATCCAGATTATTCTCTTCCCATGTTTCGACAATCCCTTTGACCATCGCATAAATATCAACCGTCGGGGCGGGATCCTCG
>JALZUV010000132.1 GCA_023301245.1 Rickettsiales bacterium | reverse complement strand
GTGGCTAAAATTACTTCTGAAACCTCGCCAGAAGCGGCGCGTTTTAACAGTTTGGGAATGCCCAAGGCATCAGGCCCACGGCCATCAATAGCCGATAGAGTGCCGCCTAAAATATGATAGCGGCCTCTATACATGCCGCCGCGTTCAATTGCCCAAAGGTCGCTTACATCTTCAACGATACAAAGTGTGCTATCGTCGCGGCGCTCATTAGCGCAAATGGCGCAAGGGGAGGTGACATCGAGGTTGTTACAAGCTTCGCAGGTGACGACTTCGTTACGTACGGCAGCGAGTGCTTCATGCAGTGGTTCGAGTAATTTTGATTGTTCGCGCAATAGCTTAAGCGTAATGCGCTGGGCGGAACGGGGGCCCAAACCGGGTAATTTCGCAATGGCAGAAATAAGCGTATCAATACTGCTCATTTTAGCCCTTAACTTTGCAAATTGGCACCTGATGCCATGAGGCGTAATAACGATTGGCGAGGTTGGCAACTTTATTGAAATTACCTTTTTCAAGTACGCCGTAAAGCGAGGCTACTTCGCCACAATATTGTTGCTGGCTACGGCCAAGGCTGGCGCGTGAAGCACGGTTAGCCATTTTCGTAATAAAGTCATTAAGCAGCTTCTCGCCATTATCTTTAGCGCCATGACGTTTAAAGAAGTTGATAATTTGCGTGCCATAAGCATTTAGCTGCGGCTTATATTGCGTGGCAAACCAGTTGTAATTGCGACGTTGGCTACAGCTTAGCGCCGCCACCATTAATTCGCTCTGCAATGCACGCATGTTTAGTGCTTGATACTCGGTTGATTTGGCACAGACAGCTGCCTGTGCCGATTGGCACCAAATGATAAATATAGAAGTGAGAATGAGGCGTTTCATTATTATTTTTATTGGCCTTTACCTTAGGGGTGAATTTTAGCTCCTACGTGTCACGACAAAGTCAGCGAGTTCGCGAAGGATATCAGCCTTTTTATCAAATACATTCAAATGGTTGATGGCTTGTTGTGCCAGTGTTTTTGATTGCTCTTTTGCGCGGTCAATGCCGAGCGCTTCAATCAATGTGGCTTTGCCAGCGGCTTTATCTTTATTAACAGCCTTGCCCGTTTCTTCGCGCTTGCCTTCTGCATCAAGCAGGTCATCGCGAATTTGGAAGGCTAAGCCCATATCATGGGCGTAACGGCGTAGTGCCGAGCGCATTTTATGGGGAGCTGTGCCCAAAATTGCCCCTGCTTCGCAGGAAACAGCGAACATTTCACCTGTTTTTAGGCGCTGTAGGCGGATAATTTCATCAACACTTAATTTGCGGTTTTCAGCTTCTAAATCAAGCATTTGACCTGCTACCATGCCGTTGTAACCCGCAGCACGCGTTAGGCTTTGAATTAAGTCGCAACGCACGGCGGGGTTCGCGTGAACCTGTTCGCTTGCGAGCACTTGGAACGCGTAAGTCAGTAGGGCATCCCCCGCTAAAACAGCAGCTGCTTCACCAAATTTAATGTGAGCCGAGGGTTTGCCACGGCGTAAATCATCATCATCCATCGCGGGTAAATCATCGTGAATGAGCGAGTAAGTATGGATGAACTCAATCGCGGCGGCGGTATTAAGCGATGCTTTGAGCGAAACGCCAAATAAGTTAGCGCATTTTACCGTTAAAAATGGACGCAATCGCTTGCCGCCTGAAAGAGCTGAATAGCGCATGGCTTCAATAATCGTATTTTCTTGATCCGCTGCGTAAGAGCCGCCAGTCGAGGCGGTGTCGGGGCTAGCGTTAGGGAAGCTTAGCACGTTCTCTGATACGGTCTCGCCGCCGGGTAGGAGGGTGTCCATCGTTTCATTCAATGCATCGGAAACTTCTTCCAGCGCGGCTTGTAAATCCGTCATAATTTATCCTTCGGTGCTAAAGGGCTCGGTGGTGGTCGAGCCATCTGCTTGTTGAACAATTTTCTCCACCTTTAAGGTGGCTTCTTTTAGCTTAGTTTCGCAATGCTCTTTTAACTTCGTACCGCGTGTATAATCGGTGATGCTATCATCAAGCGAGGCTTGACCATTTTCGAGCTTACGTACGATGCCTTCTAATTCGCCAAGGGCAGATTCAAAGTTCATCTCTTCAATTTTAGGGGCTTTTTCAGCAGACATAGCGACTTAATTTTAGTTATTTTTCTGGATGCAATGTAACCTAAAGTCACGCTAATGTTAAGCAGCTTTTCGTTTCTTGGCTTTTGCCGAGTATTTTTCGATACATTCAATCATCATTCCTGCGATATTTTTGCCGGTGATGGTTTCGATGCCTTCTAGCCCAGGCGACGAGTTAATTTCCAGCACTTTAGGGCCATCTTTAGCGCGAATGATATCGACGCCAGCCACTTCTAACCCCATGGCTTTGGCAGCGTGAATGGCGAGTTTACGCTCTAGCGGGGTGATTTTCACCGAGCTTGCCGTGCCGCCTAAGTGTAGATTTGCGCGAAACTCACCTGCGGCAGCTTCGCGCTGGATAGAGCCGACCACCTTGCCGTCAATCACGAAGCAGCGAATGTCTTTGCCATCCGCTTCTTTGATAAATTCTTGCACGAGAATATTTGCGTTTAGGCTTTTGAAAGCATTGATAACCGACTCGGCGGCTTTATTAGTTTCTGCCAATACTACGCCTTTGCCTTGCGTGCCTTCCAGCAGCTTCACAATTAACGGCGCGCCGCCGACCATTTTGATGATGCTACGCGTATCGACTGCCGATTTTGCATAGCCTGTGGTGGGCATGGCTATGCCGTTGCCTGATAATATTTGCAAGCTTCGTAACTTATCGCGCGAGCGGGCGATAGAGTCCGAATCATTGAGCACATATTTACCAATCGCGGCAAATTGGCGGGCGATGGAGCAACCATAGAAGGTCATGCTAGGGCGAATGCGTGGAATAACCGCATCAACATCGTTGAGCAACTGGCCACCGCGATAATGAATTTCAGGCTCGCTGGCGCTAATGTTCATATAACATTGGGCAAGGTCAACAAACTGCACTTCATGGCCGCGCTCTTCGGCTGCTTCCATAATACGCTGGTTGGAATAGAGGGCAGGGTTGCTGGCCAGTAGTACAATTTTAAGGCCATTGCCTTTGGGGCGTGCTTTTTGGTAGTGAACAGAGGCTTCTGATGGCGTAATTTCGCCAAGGCAGAAGGAAGCGTCAGGGTCAATCAGCGCACGTTTGGTCATGGCTTCACGCCCAAGTAACATGCGGTAACCCATCGAATCGCGGTTGGTGAGGGTAATTTCAATATCCCAAGATTCGCTGCCTAGGGTGATGGGGGTGCGGATAACATGGCGCGTTTCTGCATCGCCGCTTGAGCTTTTAACCTTGCGGGTATCGACCACCATCGCGCGGCAACTTTGAATGAGCTTGCGATTATTTTGAATGGGGTGAATATCGAAATGCACAAAGCGTTTTCCGCTTTCTTCAAACGTATGAATGTTAAACGCGTGTAGCGACGAGGTTTTTGCCCCCGTATCAATACGCATTTTTACCGCAGGCAAGCCAAGCTCTGGCATGCCGCCCCATTCTTCTTTACCAATAACGATTTTCTGTGTCATAGATTGCCAGATACACCAGTTTTTTATTGGGCGCTAGCGTAATTCTTTGAATAAAATATGTGCATCAACATACTCTTGGCGCTTGCGGTGATAGCCGTTAGGAATGGTGCCAATAATTTCCATACCAAGGCTTTTCCAAAGGTTCATGGCGGTTTGATTGCTGCTGATAACAAAGTTATATTGCATCGCGCGGTAGCCAAGTTCTTTCGCTCGAACAAATGAATGTTCGCCCATTTTTCGGCCAATGCCACGCCCACGCGCATGGCGTGCTACCACATAACCCGCATTGGCAACATGGCTGCCTAAATGCTTTTGATTGGGGCAAATAAAATAGCATCCGAGGGCTTCGTCATTTTCTTCCACCACCCAAGTTTCATAGCCATCGCCGAGGAAGCAATGAAGCATGTCATCATCAGTCGCATCTTTTCCGAGATAGATAAACTCTTCAGAATCGCATATTTCGCGCAGCATGGGCTGCACCAATGGATATTCCTCGCGCGATATAATACGAAACTGCATAATTTATTGGTAGGGGATGAAATTCGTAGCGGCAAGCGAACTAAAGCTAGGGATACTTAGCGTGAACCATTAAGTGCCATGCTGTGTTAAATCGAGAAACATAATGTGAGTATCCACATATTCTTCGCGTTTTCGGTGATGGGGCGGAAGGTCATCCCTACATATAGCCAGCCGCGCGTAATCGCTCAAAACTGCTTTCATCTTCGTCGGCTCCCATGGGGCGGCCTGAGCGCTCGCTTACTTTGGTGGTGCGCAGTTCGGCGATGATTTTATCGATAGTGTCGGCCTCAGATTCAAGCGGCCAAGTAATGCCGCGCTCGCCTAGTGAGCGGAAGCGCATGGATTTGCCGCCGAAGTCTTTGCCTTCAAATTCATTATATTTTTTGGCGTAATAAAGCGGCACGATAGGGATGCCCTCGCGTTTAATATAGAGCCAAACATCCAATTCCGTCCAATGCAGCAGCGGGTGGACACGAATGTGGGTTTCAGGTGGGAAATCGGTTTTAAATTGATCCCAAAATTCGGGCGGTTGGTCTTTTACGTCCCATTCGCCTGCCTCGCCACGAGGGCTGAAATAGCGTTCCTTGGCGCGGGTGCCTTCCTCGTCGCGGCGGATGCCCGTAACGATACCGTTGAATTTATGTTCCTTAATGACCTCGGCAAGCCCCAGTGTTTTGCGCGCCGCAATGCGGGCAGAATGGGGTAGGGAAGTATCGGTTTGTTCCAGCGGCGGGCAGGTGGGCGAGAGGAAATTTACCTCCCATTCCTTTACGTATCGGTCGCGGAACGCGTATACTTCGGGCATTTCGAGTTCTGTATCGCAATGTACCAGCGGGAAGGGGATACGGCCAAAGAAGGCTTTGCGGGCAAGGTGAATCATCACATTACTATCTTTACCAAAGCTCCATAACATACCGATATTATCGATTTTATTAAAGGCCTCGCGAAAGATGTAAATCGATTGCGCTTCAAGGGAGTTTAGGTGTGGGTCGCTAACTGTCATATAAGGGTTTTAAGCATAAAGAATACTAATCACAAGTATTTCGCATTTTGACTATCGACTTCGCTTGACAGCATGTCTTGTCGCTGGCATTAGCTTTCTATGAATATTATTGCCGCAACGCCCGACCACCTTGATATTTCCGCCGCTGCTTTTGAAGAAGAAGAGGTGGTATTAAAGCGCCTAGCCGACAGTTTGCCGCGCTATGAATCGGTGCTGGATACTATCCAAGCTGATGCTGAGAAAATTGTGCAAAAACTGCGCAAAGAAGGCACAGGCAATGGCGTTGAGGCGTTTTTACAAGAATATGGGCTGAATACTAAAGAAGGTATCGCCATTATGTCGTTGGCTGAAGCGCTCCTGCGTATTCCTGATAGCCACACGGCGGATGACCTTATTCGCGATAAATTTGATGGCCGTGATTGGGATAAACATATTGGTAAAAGCCA
Organism: Rickettsiales bacterium; assembly: GCA_023301245.1. Lineage (GTDB taxonomy): Bacteria > Pseudomonadota > Alphaproteobacteria > Rickettsiales > JALZUV01 > JALZUV01. The sequence goes on along the minus strand of JALZUV010000132.1, from coordinate 568 downwards.
GTCGCTGCTGGTGAATGCATCAAGCTGGGGGCTGTTGTTAACGGGTAAGGTGTTAGATTTCACCACGCCTGAAACCGAACGAGCTGGCGCGCTATTGCGCAAATTAGTGGGTAGCTTAGGCGAGCCAACTGTGCGCGAAAGCTTGCGCCAAGCAGTCAAATATATTGGTACGCAATTTGTGATGGGTACTAATATTAAAGAGGCCATGGCGCGCGCAAAATCGGCGCATAAAAAAGGCTATATGATGTCTTATGACATCCTCGGCGAAGGTGCTCGCACTCAGCAGCAGGCGCATAAATATTTGGTGGAATATACCAAAGCTTTGAAGGCGATTGGTAAATCGGAATATGCAGGGCAGCCGTCGCTTTCCATTAAGCTTTCTGCACTGCATCCGCAATATCACACGACCAAATATGACCGACTTGAAAAAGAACTGCTGCCAAAGTTGAAAGACCTATGCCGCCTTGCAGTGGATGATGGCGTTATTATTTCTATCGATGCGGAAGAATCTTACCGCCTTGATATTCACATGAAGTTGTTTGAAGCGCTCGTGATGGATGCTGAATTT
>JALZUV010000131.1 GCA_023301245.1 Rickettsiales bacterium | reverse complement strand
GTCACGATGGCCGTAAAATGGTTCATCACAAAAATATTCGCCGTATTTGGAATTGATGTGAGCGATGAAAATGCATTGCTTTCAGCCACTGACATGCTGCGCGGTACTATTGAGATGCATCATCGCGAAGGCCAGATGGAAAAACACGACCGCGACATGCTAGATGGCATCTTAGAGCTAGAACAAATTGAAGTTGAAGAAGTAATGGTTCACCGTAAGCAGGTGGAATGGCTGGATGTTGATGCAGATATTGCCGAACTAATTGATACGGCCATTAATTCGCCTCACAGCCGCTTGCCTATTTACGAGGGCGAATATACCAATATTATCGGCATTCTGCATTTGAAAACGCTGTTACAGCTTATTCATAAAAAAGGGCGTAGTAATATTACGCATAATAACATCCGCGCTATTCTTATTAAGCCGTGGTTTATACCCTCTACCACTAGCCTGAAAGATCAGCTTTATGCCTTCCGTCAAAAGCGTCAGCATTTTGCTTTAGTGGTCGATGAATATGGCGACTTACAAGGTATTATCACGCTCGAAGACGTGATTGAAGAAATAGTCGGCGAAATTGATGATGAGCATGACACGGTTGCAATTAACGGCATTGTCGAACTTTCTGACAACATATGGATGGTCGAAGGTAACGTAGGTATTCGCGACCTCAACCGCCATATGGATTGGGAGCTACCCGACGAAGAGGCTAATACTATCGCTGGCCTTGTGCTGCAAGAAGCGCGCGATATTCCGAAAAAAGGCGAGATGTTTGAAATTAATAACTTCCAATTTACCGTTGATGGACGCACACCAACACAGATAACTCGCGTGCGTATTGAACAGCTAGAAATCCCTCAAGACGAAGAGTAAACTAATGCCCGACCAAAAGATTGAAGCCATCATCGAATTTATCCAGCAAGGCCGCTATGTCAAGGTGACTGCTATTGATACGATAACAGGTATTGAAGGGACAATCGTTGGCGATCCCAATGCGCCTAAAGAAAAGCTTGAGCAACTTGCCCTAAAAAAGCTTCAATACGTTCTTAATAAAAAATCAACTAAAAGATAAAATTTTACCTATATTGTCATATTAGTGTCATTTTAAGTTAACTGTTCCTAAACTTTATTAACGTAAAGTATAGTTATGAGACAAATAACTAGAAAAACTAAGGAGCAAGACAATGTATAATAAAATTAAAGGTACAAATCAAGACGATGCAATTATCGGCACTAGTGGTGATGACTTCATTATGGCAGGTGCAGGCGAAGATGTAATTGAAGCAGGTGATGGCGATGATTGGATTGTCGGCGGCGCAGGATATGATGAATTAACAGGTGGCGCGGGCAATGATACATTTGTATTCGGCCTTAAACTTGACGCTGATGGCGCGATTGCAACTGATGTTGAAGGCGATATTATTCACGACTTCCAAAAGGGTGAAGATGTTGTTCGTCTAGAGAATTCATCAGGGCAGAATGCCGTAAACTATCAAGATGTTGAGCTCGAACAAGATGGTGACGATGTTATCGTGCACCTCACTATCGTAAGTGCAAATGGCGAAACTGTTTTCCAACAATTTACAATCTCTAACGCACATGCAGATAACCTAACCATTGGTGACTTTGACTCTGGCGCTGACATTCAAATTGAGTTCTACAATGCACAATTAGGTAACTCTGCTAACTCTGGCAACTCAAACACCATTGATGGCACTGATGGCGACGACTGGATTGACGGTACTGACGGCGATGACGTTATTCTCGCTGGCGACGGTGATGATGGTGTTGATGCAGGCGCAGGTGACGACTATATCGAAGGCGGCGACGGTGACGATTACATAAACGGCGGCGACGGTAACGACCATATTGAAGGCGATAATGGCGACGATGAAATTGAAGGTGGCGCAGGCGACGATGAAATTTATGGCGGCGAAGGCGACGACCTACTATTAGGCGACGAAGGTCATGACTATATTGAAGGTGGCGCGGGCGACGACCATATTGAAGGCGGCGCAGGCCATGACGAACTTGATGGTGGTGAAGGCAACGATGCTATCTTTGGTGGTGAAGGCTCTGACGTTATTAATGGTGGCGAAGGCGATGACTATATCGTTGGCGGCACAGGACACGATGTCTTAACGGGTGGCGAGGGTTCCGATACTTTCGTATTCGGTGTTGAAATAGCAGATGATGGCAGCATCATTAGCGACATAGACGGCGATATTATCACAGACTTTAGCTCTGACGACTCTATCGTTCTCGAAAATGATTCAGACAACGGCTTGGTCGGCTATGATGATATTCAGCTAACTCAAGATGGCCCTAATGTTGTCATTACCCTTAATATCATTGGCCCGAACGGCGATATTATCCCGCAAAGCTTCACTATCTTAGATGCAGATGCAGATGATATAACGATTGGCGATATAGGCTCAGATTCCGATATTCAAATTGGTGGCTTCCATCCATCATCATTAGCCTCAGACGATACTGACGGACTTGGTGGACACCGTGGCGATCCTTCAGTCGATACCGATGTGATTGATATTGACGACAGGATTGATGAACTAGATGCTCAAAAATCAACGGCAGATTATGATGCAGGGTCTTTAGTCAAATCAGCGCTAATGTCTAAACAAGCAGGCGATGCAGCACCTCAAACGAACTTCGATACAGGAGCTGATGACTACGGAATCGATCTAACAGACATCGATATAGATGGTCTAGATAGTCTCGATGCTAACGTAGATATCGCATAAGCTTAAATTTCAACCAAAGAAAAAGGCGAGGGTTTCCCCCTCGCCTTTTTTGTTTCTCATTAGAAAGAAAATTACTCTTTCATATTATTGAGCTTTATTTCACCCGCTTTCAAGCGAGCACGATACTCTTTCACTTCTTTCACCAGAACGCCTGATAGTAAATACATACCAATCAAGTTTGGTACTGACATTGCAAGTAACGCAAGGTCAGAGAAGTTAACAATAAGCGTAAAGCCTTCGTTAGCCGCATCTTGCATCGCGCCACCAAAGAATACAGCAGCACAGAACAACACATGGTAAAGGCGAATTTTAGAGCTACCAAACAGGTAGTTCCATGCGCGTTCACCATAATAGCTCCATGTTAGCATGGTCGAGAAGGCAAAGAGCGATACCGCGATTGATAATACAATCGGGAACCAGCTAATTACGGTAGCGAATGATTGGCTGGTTAGAACCACACCATCGGCTGCACCTTCTAGCTGATAAACGCCTGTTACAGTAATAACCAAACCCGTCATGAAACAAATAATCATTGTATCAATGAATGGCTCTAAAATGGCCACCGCACCTACTTGCACAGGTTCGTTACATTTGGTGGCCGCCATTACGATAGGTGCAGAACCTACGCCCGCTTCGTTTGAGAAGGCCGCACGACGGAAGCCCATAATCATTGCACCGAATATACCACCCGCCGCTGATTCTAAGCTAAAGGCAGAATCGAAGATTACCGTTAATGCTTCAGGAATCTTATCGGCATTCACCACCAATACAACCATACCTGCGGAGAGGTACACCAATGCCATCACTGGCACGATTTTCTCTGCAACAGAGGCGATACGAGAAACGCCACCGATAAGTACGATACCCACGGCAACCGCCATAACAAGGGAAATCACCCAGTCAAAAGCCGCAAGGTCGAAGGTGTTGGTAAGGGCTGCAACCATTTGGTTGGCTTGGAACATATTACCACCACCAAACGCACCACATAAGCAAAGGAAGGCGAATAGCAATGCAAGATACTTACCTGCTTTTGCCATGCCAATTTCTTTTAAGCCATCGCGCAAATAATAGAATGCACCACCCGAAACCGCGCCATTCTCATCAACCTTACGATATTTATGACCTAGCGTTACTTCTGCAAATTTTGTGGACATACCAAGGAAGCCTGCAACCATCATCCATAGAACGGCACCTGGGCCACCCATGGTAATCGCCACGGCAACACCTGCAATGTTACCTAAACCTACCGTACCCGACACTGCTGCCGCTAGCGACTGGAAGGGCGTTACTTGGCCGATATCATCTTTACGAAGGTATTTATTAGTCACCACAGCAATACCGTGGCCAAACATGCGTAAGTTAATAAGCGCTAAACGCAGCGTGAAGAACACCCCACCAAGAATTAGCCAGAACACAACAAAGGGGAACCCCCGTTGAACGACTTCACAATTTTCATCAAGTTCAGGGTAACCAATCGTATGCGGGAACATTTCATAAAAAAGCACCGTATCCATTACATCGATAACCGCGCCGAAACCTGCTTTAAAGCCTGATAAAATGGCCAACTCTTCGCCCACCACCGTGGCTTCGATATCTATTTCACTAGAAATTTCTGCTTCGGCGGGCATCGCTGCCGCATCCAGTGCCATGTTAGCTTTACAGCTTAGCACTTGTTCATCCAGCGTTTGCGCCGAAGCTGTGAATGGCGCTGTAAGCAACATAACCATCGAGAAAACAATAAATATTTGAGAAACCTTAAGCATGAGTAATCACCCTGTTATTTTTGTATTATTGCTCATGTTTCTAACAGCCAAACCAAAAACTGCAAGGCTTGATTCATTTTCCAGTCGCCAAGGCGTGCCATTCAGCCTATAGTGCCGCCATGGAAAAAAATGACTCTCAACAGCAAAATACTCGTCACAAAAACATGGTGCTTTTAGCCCTATTGCTTGGTTTTGGCTTATTACTATTCGCCTTAAGTTTTGTAAAATTTGGCGAAACCGTTAACGCTGCACTCTAGCGACTATGAGCAAAAATAAAGCCAAAAACCGCTCCACCGCGTTAAGCTTAGTCGCCATTGTACTGGGTATGGCCATGCTTAGTTACGCCTCGGTGCCGCTTTACCGCATCTTTTGCCAAGTAACAGGCTATGGCGGAACAACACAAAAAGCGGAAGATCTCCCTACCCTAATCTATGATAGAGAATTAAATATTCGTTTTAATGCGATTACGTTTGAAGGCTTGCCTTGGAAATTTGAGGCGCTCCAAAAAGATATCGACATAAAAGTAGGAGAACATAAACTCGCTTTTTTTAAAGCCACCAACCTAAGCGATAACCCCACCACAGGCACTGCTACCTTTAATGTTACACCGCATAAGGTGGGAGAATATTTCGCCAAAATTCAGTGTTTCTGTTTTGAAGAACAAACATTGCAACCGGGTGAGTCGATGGAAATGCCAGTGTCGTTTTATATCGACCCTGAAATATTAAATGACGACGATGCGGAAGAAGTAACCACAATCACCTTGTCTTACACATTTTTTCCCGTAAAAGATTAAAAGTACAAATACACTGACAGAAAAAACTAAAAGGCTGAACCCTCATGGCTGAAAAACAAGCACATCCGTACCACCTCGTTGACCCAAGCCCTTGGCCGTTTGTTGCCTCGATGAGTTTGCTCGCCTTTACACTGGGCATGGCAATGGCAATGCACGATGTAGCTTTTGGTAAAATAATTACCGCTGCTGGCTTCCTTGGCATACTTTACAGCATGTACGGTTGGTGGCGCGATGTGGTTCAAGAATCGACAAAGGACCCCGTTCACACTTCTCCTGTTCAGCTTGGTTTACGCGCTGGTATGGCACTATTTATTGTATCCGAAGTTATGTTCTTCGCTGCTTTCTTCTGGGCTTATTTTAATGCAGGT
>JALZUV010000130.1 GCA_023301245.1 Rickettsiales bacterium | reverse complement strand
CAAATAAGCTGCACCAACACTCAACGCCGCAATACCTACCACAATTACCAAAAACTCGATACTGGCAATCACCGTATCGGCGGCACCAGCAGCGCTAGAATAAACCAAATATTCATAGGCAAATACAGCCAATAAAGCCCCTACAGGGTCATTCACAATCGCTTCCCATTTCAGCATCGAGCCTACTTTGGGTTTTACTTTATTTTGCTGCAATAGCGGCATGACTACAGTAGGGCCTGTAATTGTAAATAAACCCGCTAACACACAAGATAGCCCCAGCGAAAACCCACCAACATAATGAGCCATCAAAATATTAAGACCAAAGTTTATGGGTGTCGAAACCAATAACATTCGCAAGGTACCGCCCCGACTTTCACGCAAACCTTTAAAGCTTAAATGCAAACCACCTTCGAAGAGAATAATCGCCACACAAAGCGCAATCAGGCCAAAATAATAGGTCCCCAGCGTTTCTTGCGGGTTAAGGATACCAAACACCTCGCCCAGCAAAATGCCAGCAATGGCATACATTACAATAGCAGGGAACGTATAACGCCATGAAACAAATAAACAAACTAGGCAAATTAGCAATAAAGCTGAAACGGAAAGAAGCATGAAAGACTCAGGCTGTTAATGAGGCGCTGAAAGTGGCATTTTTTGCTGAAAAGTCAATCAAGGATTAGGCAAGCCTTAGATGGAAATAAATCGTCAGCTTTCGCGAACACAGCTTCAAAAATGATTCTTATGACAATTTAATGCCATTAAAATAGGGGGGATTTATTCACTTAACGGCAGGTAAACGTGGAAGCTGCTGCCTTCGCCTACTACGCTCTCAACCTTCATCACACCGCGATGGCGTTGCAAAATATGCTTTACGATGGCAAGGCCGAGGCCAGTGCCGCCTACTTTGCGAGTGCGCGCACTATCGACGCGATAGAAACGTTCGGTTAGACGCGGCAGATGCTCTTTCGCAATCCCCTCGCCTTCATCGCGCACAGTAATTTGCATGGCGCGCTTGGTTTTTACAAAATTCGGGTCGCGCGGCAGGTCAGATGTAACCCGCGCCGTCACCAATACATCGCTACCTTGGTTGCCATATTTAATGGCGTTACCAATGAGGTTATGCATCACTTGTTTTAGCTCATTTTCTTCGCCGCGCACTTTAGATAAATTATCGGCAGCCTCAATATTAATGGTAATATCTTTCTGTTTTGCCGCCCATTCAAAATGGTCTTTTTCGTGCTTCACCACACGTTGAATATCAACCACCCCCGTTGGCACACTATGCGCGTTCATCTCAATTTTCGATAGGCTCAACAAATCGCTAATTAGGTTTTTCATGCGCTCGGCTTGTTCGGCCATCATAGCGAGGAATTTAGGATGCGCCTCCTTATCGTCTTTCGCAGGGCCTTGCAGCAGCTCCACCAAACCCGCAATTGAGGTTAATGGTGTGCGAATTTCATGGCTGGCATTAGCCACAAAGTCAGCACGCATTTTTTGCACACGCTTAAGCTGGGTAACATCGTTTAGCGTAATAATCACGGCCATCCCGCCTTTAGAGGCAATGGGGAAACGTTCAATAATCGCATGAATATCGCGCAATTCAGGCTCGGTAATATGGAAATCAACCTCGCGGCCTTTTAAGCTTTCTATCACGGTAATGACTGCATTAATTAGCACATCACTTTCAAAAATATCTTGCAGATGTTTACCCGCTAAATTCTGCCCAAACATTAGGCGGGCAGAACGGTTAGTACGCACAATGCCCAAATCTTCATCGGTCATAATCAGCATGTCAGGCAAGGTATCGACCAGAATTTCACGCTCGGTAATAATCGATTCCATCTGATGTTTCTTTTCCTGCCAGTTGCGCTGCAACTGTACAAGAGCGCTTGATAAGTCGCTGGCGATATTAAGCACACCAAGGTCAGGCGCTTTGGTTTTTTTATCTTGGCTTAGGTCTAGCACATAGTCGGTTAGTGCGGCCAAATTGCTCAACACAGGCTGCAGCATGATGGCCGAAAATAACAATACAAACCCATAGCCTAACAAAAAATGCACTAGGCCAATTTCGTCATTCAGCAATAGCACCAACAGTACCACCAGCACCGGTATCGACAAGATAACCAGTGTGCGCAGCAGCGTTTTAATAGATATAGTTGGGCGGCTCATAGAGGTATGATAAGTGCTTTAATGTTGATGTCTAGGAAGTTAGCATAACAATGATGCGTTAAGAACTTGCTAAGAGCGCAAGTGTTTCGGTTAGCGGCAATCCGACCACATTACTGTAGCTACCATTTATCCATGGCACAAAAGCCGCGCCGAGGCCTTGGATGGCGTATCCGCCTGCTTTGCCCTGCCATTCGTTACTGGCAATATAGCCGTCAATATCGGCGGGGGTTAAGCGTTTGAACTTTACTTGAGTCATCACCGTTTTTACGCGCCCATTCACACAAACCGCAGTATAAACCCGATGCCGCCTGCCCGATAGCAATTGCAAAAACTCGCGTGCTTGGGCTTCATTTTCTGGTTTCCCCAAAATACGCCGGCCACAAGCCACCACCGTATCGGCTGCCAGTACAACAGCATTATCGCGCTTTACCGCTTCAAACTTTTCGCGAGCCATGCGGGCGACATAATCGTTTGGCACTTCTGCTTTACGGGGAGTTTCATCAATCTCAGCAGGAATCACTTCATCAGGCGTAATGCTAACTTGTTTCAGTAATTCTAATCGGCGTGGAGATGCGGATGCTAATATTAGCATCGTGCTTACTTATGACGGAAGGTAATGCGACCCTTTGAAAGATCATAAGGCGTCATTTCAACCGTTACTTTATCGCCTGCGAGTACGCGAATACGGTTTTTACGCATTTTGCCTGAGCTATGCGCCAACACTTCATGACCATTTTCGAGAATCACCTTGAACATTGTATTAGGCAGCACTTCTTCTACTGTTCCTTCAAATTCGAGTAATTCTTCTTTAGCCATAAATCGTCCATTAATTGTTAAGTTAGAGGGTTATTAGCGCATCTGATGCGCTTTTGCCAGTGTATTTTAGTTTAGGTGCAAAATGCAGATTAACGTAAAGATGCGCCGCGCCGTATTTGCATCTAATTCGACCTCTTGTTTCAGGTTATTTACCAGCATATCTGCGCCTTCATCATGCACGGCTCTACGCCCCATATCAAGCGCTTGCAGCTTCTCTGGCGTATGAGTGCTAATGCCTGCGCTATAGGCCTCCCACATCATAAAATAATCTTTAATGAGCTTACGAAACCCACGCATGGAAAGAATTATCGTTTGCGAATCTTTGGCACCCGCTTGCGCTTCCACACTAATAAACAACCTTTGGTCAACCGCCGATAGGTGCAATTCATAGGGGCCTTGGCCTGCTAATTTATGCGGCTTAAAGCTGTTTTTATGCAGCAAGTCGGTTATCGCCATCTCGCGTTCATGCTTAATTTCGGGGTTACGATAACGAATCGTCTGCTCGTCGAGCGTGATATTTGAAATGGATTCAGTCATCAGCATCTATCCTACATGCGAGCGATAATGCATGTGCATCCAGCCCTTCTGCAACGGCAAGTAAGTGCCCCGCTTTGCCTGATTTTTGAATGCCATCGGCACTTGCCTCAATCAACGAATGGCGGTTTAGAAAGTCGTAAACTGATAAACCTGATGAGAACCGTGCTGTGCCCCCTGTTGGCAACACATGGCTCGGCCCTGCGACATAATCGCCAAAGGCTTCGGGCGTGTGTCGCCCTAAAAATATCGCACTCGCATGCGAGATCTGCGCGGCCATTTCGCGCGGGTTTTCAATAGCGAGCTCCAGATGTTCAGGCGCAATCGCATCAATAATACTCACCGCCTCATCTTCAATTGAATCTACAATAATCACCGCGCCATATTCCTCCCAGCTTTTACGAGCAATTGCTGCTCGTGGAAGGCTTTGCAATATTTGTTCCACTTGGTCGCACACTGCTTCGCCAAACTCTTGGCTTTCGACTATCAAAATCGCTTGCGACTCCTCGCCATGTTCGGCTTGGCTTAATAAATCCGCCGCAATCCAATGGGGGTTATTGGCGCTGTCAGCCACCACACAAATTTCCGATGGCCCTGCAACACTATCAATGCCCACCGTGCCAAATAATTGGCGTTTTGCTTCAGCCACATAAGCATTGCCGGGGCCGACAATTTTATTCACAGGCGCGATGGTTTCCGTGCCGTAAGCCAGTGCAGCAACGGCTTGCGCGCCACCAATTTTATAAATTTCATCGACACCTGCCACACTTGCGGCAGCCAAAACAATCGGGTTAAGCTCGCCTTGCGCGGCGGGAACCACCATCACTAAACGCTCCACGCCAGCGGTGCGTGCGGGCACGGCTGTCATCAACACCGAACTCGGATAAGCTGCCCTACCCCCTGGCACATAAAGGCCGACTGACTGTAGCGGTTTAAACTGCCAACCAAGCTGGTTGCCCTCGCCATCATCAAACATGGCATCTTCAGGCATTTGGCGAGCATGATAACGGGCGATGCGCTGGGAAGCGGTGTGCAAAGCCTCCATCAATTCAGCATCGCATTCGGTGACAGCTTTTTCAATTTCATCAGGCGAAATTCGTAAAAAGCTCACATCATCCACCGCGAGCCCATCCCATTTAGCGGTATATTCTAGCACGGCCTCATCGCCGCGCATTCGCACTTGGGTTAAAATATCGGCCACCGCTTTTGAAACGGGTGCAAAGTCGCTTTCGCGGCCAGCGATAAAACTCGCTAAATCGCCAATAAACTCCTCATCGGCTGACTGGTACCATTTAGGCATTACTTATCGCCTCGGATAATTTATCGACAATGGCGCGCACGCGCTGCCCATCAGTTTTATAAGCAGGGCGGTTCACAATTAAACGGCTTGAAACATCGAGAATTTTCTTCACCTCCACCAGCCCATTAGCTTTGAGCGTGCTGCCCGTTTCCACCAAATCGACAATACGGTTGCAAAGCCCCAAACTTGGCGCGAGCTCCATTGCGCCATTCAGCTTAATACATTCGGCTTGCACGCCTTTTTCGGCGTAAAATTGACGGGTAATACGCGGGTATTTGGTGGCGACGCGAACATGACTCCAACTTTCGGCCTTATCGGTTTCGGCTAAACCTTCAGGCATGGCCACACTCATGCGGCAATGGCCTAGGTTCATATCAAGCGGCGTGTATAAATCGGGGTAGTCAAACTCGGCCAGCACATCGCTGCCTGCAACGCCAAGCTGCGCCCCGCCATACGCCACAAAGCTAGGCACATCAAAACTACGCACTCGAATCACATCCAATTCAGGGTTATTCGTCGCAAATTGCAAGCTACGGTCTTTCGCATCAAAAAACTTCGCCTCAGGCACAATATCGGCACGTTCAAGCACCGGCAAAAGCTGCTCTAATATCCGCCCCTTGGGGATAGCGAGAATGAGTTTTTGGTTAGCCATTAAGCCACTCGTTTAATGTTCGCGCCTACACGTGTGAGTTTTTCTTCTAGCTTTTCATAGCCGCG
>JALZUV010000129.1 GCA_023301245.1 Rickettsiales bacterium | reverse complement strand
ATCATCTTGCTTGCTAAAGGCCGCCTAGTAAACCTTGGTTGTGCAACAGGGCACCCAAGTTTCGTAATGTCGGCGAGCTTTACCAATCAAGTGATGGCGCAGATTGAATTGTGGGAAAACCACGATAATTACGAGAATAAAGTATATGTATTACCTAAGCAGTTGGATGAGAAAGTTGCCATGCTTCACCTAGATCAACTCGGCGTGAAGCTAACAAAGCTCAGCAAAGAGCAGGCCGATTATATTGGTGTTGGAGTAGAAGGCCCGTTCAAGCCTGAAACTTACCGCTACTAAAACTGCCTTTCTATCGAGTAAACGAAGTTTTTCATTGTTAAAATCTCTAGAATAGCGATTCTAGGGGTATGGATTTTGTGCCTTATGTAAATATTGCCTTTGCCTTTATGGCGGGGTGTAGTGCTGTGGCAATTTACCAGAATTACAAAAATGGCAAAGATTCAGAAAATGGGGCAACAGGTAGTCGCATGGCCGCGCTGTTATCTTCATCCAATAATTGCTTCTATTATCGCAATTTAACGAATGAAAAAGAATGGTTTTCTCGTAAATTGAGGGATATGTTCGCTTTGCCAGCAAAGCCAAAATACTCGCAACTGCTTAAGCAGTTGCCTGCAGGTAATAGTGACAAGCTCGAAAAGAATATTGCGAAACTCCTGAATGAGGAGGTGGTGAACTTTACGCTTGAGATTGAAGATGTTGCGCAGAAGCGGTTCATCGAATGTTATGGCGTTCTGGTGAATGCCGATAGAGATAAGCACTTAGTGCTTTGGTGGCGCGATGTAACAGACCGCATGCGAGAGTGGCACCGATTGCGACATGAGAATGAACGCACGAAGCTAGAGATGCGCCAATTGAGTAATATGGTTAATGCTTTGCCAATTCCTATTTGGCAGCGCAATGAAGATTTTAAAATTCGCTACTGTAACTTGGCTTATTTAGAAGCGGCCGAAGAGGTGGTGAATGAAAAGGGTGATGAGTCTCTAGAAATTTACCCGCAAGCACAGGCTTTGGCAGTCAAAGCCATCAAATTAGGGAAAGTACAAGAGGGCCGTCGCCACGTCGTGTTAAAAGGGGAGCGTAAGTTATTCGATTTTGTGGAAACTCCTTGGGAAGATAGAAAAAACCTCACGGGTATTGCGATTGATAAGGAAGAAGTGGAGAAGCTGAACCTGAAGCTGCAAGATGTTACCTCCACGCAAAATAAACTGCTCGAAAGTATTACCAGTAGTATCACTATTTTTGGTGCCGATCAGCGGATTCGATATTATAATCAGGCGGCGATCCGTATGTGGAAGTTAGACTCTAGTTTTCTCAATCAAAACCCAAGTTATGGCGATGTATTGGAAAAAATGCGCGATAATCGTGTGTTACCAGAGCAAGCGAATTTCCCTGCTTTCAAGCAGCGTCGTATTAAAATGTTTACTGACCTGCTCGAGCCTTTTGAAGAATTTTATTACCTGCCAGACAGTCGTATTATTCGCCAATTGGCCATTCCTGATGCGGCAGGGGGGATTTTATTTGCGGATGAAGATGTGACCGATCGTATGGCGTTGGAGCGCTCTTATAACACGCTCATTGCTGTGCAGTCTGAAACCTTGAACCATCTGATGGAGGGGATTGCCGTGTTCGGCCAAGATGGCCGATTGAAACTGCATAACCCTGTCTATCGCGAAATGTGGGATTTAAGTGATGCTGAAGCGCTTCGCGAGCCTCACATGAGTGATCTGCTAGATAAGCAAAAGCCGCTTTATATCTTTGATGATTGGGATGGGTTTAAGAAAGGGTTTATCGAAAGAATTAGTTCGCGCAAACCTTCAACCGCACGCATTGACCGTTCAGATAGTAAGGTGTTTGATGTAATCACCGTGCCGCTGCCTGATGGCCAAACGCTAGTGAATTATGTCGATCTAACCGATAGTATGTTGGTAGAGCGAAGCCTGCGCGAGAAGAATGAAGCGCTGGAAGAAGCTGATAGATTGAAGAGTGAGTTCCTCGCCAATGTATCGTACGAGCTGCGGTCACCGTTGACCTCAATCAGTGGTTTTTACGAGATGTTAAACCAAGCTTATGTGGGGAGCCTAACCGAGAAGCAATCGGAATATGTCGATAATATCGGCGTGGCGACGCAGCATTTAATTACGCTAATTGATGATATTCTAGATATTGCGAGTATTGAAGCCGGTTACTTACAGCTGGAAGTAAGTAAGATTGATATTTTAACCATGCTGACCGCTGTGCAAAGCATGGTGCGCGATAAAGCCGAAGAGGCAGGATTAACAATTGAGTTCGATTGCCCGATGGATATTGGCGAAATGGATGGTGACCAAATTCGTATTAAACAGGCGCTCTTTAATTTAATGAGCAACGCCATTAAATATACCGATAAGGGGGGCGAGGTAACACTCGCTGCTTCGATTGAAACGAAAGAGGGCGAAGAGTTTGTTCGCCTCGTTGTGAAAGACAGCGGCGTTGGAATTTCGGAAGATGAACATGAAGCTGTTTTCGATAAGTTTTATCGCACCACGGCTGCTAGCCGTAAAAGCTCGGGCACAGGCTTGGGGCTGGCGATGGTGAAAAGCTTTGTCGAGCTGCATGGTGGTTATTTACAATTAGATTCTAAAGAGGGCGAGGGTACGAGCTTTGCTTGTATTATCCCGCGTTATCAGGCAGAAGATGATATTGTAATTCCATTGCCAAACCACGAAGCTAATAATGACATTAAACACTAGTTCCAACATTATCCTCACTCTTTCATGCCAAGATGCTCGTGGTATTGTAGCGCGCGTTTCTAGTTTTATCATGCAGCAGCAGGGTAATATTATCGACTCCGCCCAATTTTGCGATGAGTCGACCAGCCGTTTCTTTTTGCGTATGGAATTTATGCTGGAAGGTGAAAATTCTGCTGAGAGCTTTAACGAAAAATTCCAAGTAATTGCCGATGAATTTTCGATGCAATGGGACATCCATCAAGCATCAAACAAGCCGCGTATCATGCTGATGGTTTCAAAATATGATCACTGTCTGGTTGATATTTTGCACCGTGCTCGCAGTGGTTCGTTGGCTGCCGAAGTAACGGCGGTTGTTTCGAATCATGATGATTTACGCGAGATTGCCAATTGGTATAAAGTGCCATTTCATCATCTGCCAATGCAAGCCGATAAAGCCGCGCAGGAAGCGCAAGTGCTGGAGCTGATGCAGCATCAGCAGGTCGATTTATTAGTGCTGGCACGTTACATGCAAATTTTATCGCAGCCCATGTGCGAAGCGTTGCAGGGCAGGGCTATCAATATTCATCATTCCTTCTTGCCAAGCTTTAAGGGCGCGCGGCCCTACCATCAGGCCTTTGAGCGCGGCGTGAAAATTATCGGGGCTACCGCGCATTATGTGACAAGCGATTTGGATGAAGGTCCTATTATTGAACAAGAGGTCACCCGTGTTGACCATAGCTTTAAACCTGCCGAGTTAACGGCGGCAGGGCGCGACATTGAATGTTCGGTACTGGCCAAAGCCATTAAATATCACATTGAACATAGAGTGCTGCTAAATGGCAGTAAGACGGTGGTGTTTAAGTAAGCTGATTGCGCTCTAGTTTCAGCCGTTCAACCACCGTGCCACCAATGAGGTGGGTTTTTAGAATCTCGTCAATATCGGTTTTGCTTTTGGGGCTGTACCATGTTTCTTGCGGGTAGATAACCATGACGGGGCCGAGCTCGCAGCGGTCTAGGCAGCCTGATTTATTGATGCGAATTTTGCCTTTGCCATTCAGCTTAAGTGCTTTGACCTGCGCTTTTAAATAGTCGCGTAATTCGGCGGCATCTCTTTGGCCGCAGCAGCCGCGAACATGGCCTTCTTCGCGCTGGTTATCGCAGATAAAAACATGGTGTTGGAAAAAATTCTTATCGTTCATGCAAGATAATAGATTAACGCATATTCGAGAAAATTAAGGATAATAATCAAGAGGATTGGCGAGATATCCAACCCGTTTAGGTCTGGTAATAGTTTACGAATAGGCTCTAATAAAGGTTCAAGTAAGCGCCCTAAAGCATAATAAACTTTAGAGACCAGCATTTGATTGCGATTGAGAATATTGAAAGAAATCAGTAGGCTAATGACAATATAGACAATTAGCAGAAAGCTGATGAGCGAGATAATTGAGGTCAGTAAATATATAAATGGGTTCATGGCGCTAAGGTAGTGCAAAAAATGATATTATCAACCTATTAACAGCTTCCTAAATTACTACTGCTGCCACACATGCCCCAGTTATAGGGCTGTACATAGTCAGAGTCATTATCGTAGGCGGGGGCTGGGTAGCGCTGTTGTTGGGGCGATGGGTAAGGATAGGGTTGGCGTATGGCATAGGGGTTGTTATCTTGTGCATCAGGCGGCAGCCAATCATAATTGCTCCACAGTTTGTCATAGGCCTTTTGCTCGGCACAGCCTGATAGTAGGCAAATTACTGCAGCTAGATATAAAGCACGCATCGAATCCTCCGAATATCACTATAATAGATGAATCTATTGTTGTAAAAAGGTAAAAGAAACTCACAGGAAATTTAGAGTTTGTTCATCATTATGCGATAGTAATGACTCTATAGGACACTAACAGGAGACCTCACGATGACCAAGAAAACTGCAAAATTGACGATAGACGGCGGCGCTACCATAGAGCTACCAATCATGACAAGTGATTTGGGCGCGGATGTTATCGACATTAGTAAGCTTTATAAAGAAACGGGCTACTTCACCTTTGACCCCGGATTTTTAGCGACTGCTTCTTGCGAATCTGACATTACTTTCATTGATGGCGATAAGGGAATCTTACGTTATCGCGGTTATGATATTGCTGATTTGGCTGAAAATAGTAACTTTCTTGAAACATCGTATCTTTTGCTAGAAGGCGAATTGCCCAACAAAGCGCAATATGAAAAATTTGATGATGATATCACTAGGCACACAATGGTGCATGAGCAGCTGGAATGGTTGTTTCGTGGTTTCCCGCGTCATGCACACCCAATGGCGGTGTTGGTAGGGGCGACGGGGTCATTGTCGGCTTTCTATCATGACTCGACTGATATTCTTTGCGATGAAGACCGTGATTTGGCGGTTTATCGTATGATTGCGAAAATGCCGACTTTAGC
>JALZUV010000128.1 GCA_023301245.1 Rickettsiales bacterium | reverse complement strand
CCAAGGGGCGGAACAATTGCTCGGTATGGGTGATATGTTATTTATGGAAGGTGGCGGCAAAATGACCCGCGTACACGGCCCCTTCATTAGCGATAAAGAAGTGGAAGGCTTGGTGAATTTCTTAAAAACCCAAGGCGAGCCGAACTATATTGAAGAAGTCACCCTCGACCCCGAAGAGTCTGACGACATGTTCACTGGCGAAGGCGAAATGGACGAAGAAACCGCCCTCTATTTCAAAGCGGTCGCTATCGTTAAAGGCGATGGCAAAGCCAGCACCAGCTACATTCAACGCAAACTCCGCATCGGCTATAACCGCGCAGCAAGGTTGATTGATAAAATGGAAGAAGAAGGCGTAGTAAGCGCCGCCAACCACGTTGGAAAACGCGAAGTAATGTAAATAAAAAAAATCCGCCGCTGCATTACTGCAGTTGCGGATTTTTTAGATACAAATTTATTTCACCTCCAACGGAAGTTCATAAATTTTCACAACGCTGCTGTTGCTGTCTCCAAGATAAACGGGGGTTACCTCACCAAGTTTAAATTTAATATGAGCACCATGATCTCGTCCTCCAATAATGAGGAGATAAGATTCTAGCTTCATGAAATTAAAGTTCAGTGTGCTAGCACCTCCTTCAGGAACGTAGAGACCATCCCGTGAACGTTCAGTACAACTTGAAAAAGTCAATACAGGCAACTCTTCAGAGTTTCCACGAGGAATTTTCATAATATCAACAGGAATTGAATTGCTTTGATTATTAGCATCAAACAACTCAATGAGCCTTTTATCTCCATAATTCGCGATTTCAAACCTAATGTTATCTTCGTAAACAAAGGCGATTACTGTAAGGCAATGATACGTTATAATTTTAATTGATTTCATAATGTTATGAAATTTGTATTCCAATTGTGTGATTCTATTGAGTACGAAAAAACGTACTAAAAATATCCTTTCACAATTGAAAGAGATTTAAAATAATGACAGGATTATACGATATTTAAGTGGCGAACTGTATGACAGTTTAATGACGATTTTTATTTAGCCGTCATTACCCGCTTTATGCGGGTAATGACGAGTTTGATAATTAATCCTTCTTACGCACCAAGGTGCCAGCACCTGTTTTGGTGAAAATCTCTACGAGCATTACATGGGGAATGCGACCATCTAGAATATGGGCGCGCTCTACGCCGTTATTGAGCGCATGTACGCAGGTTTCTAGTTTAGGAATCATGCCGCCGCTGATAGTGCCATCTTGCATTAGCACATCAACTTCGCCCAAGCTTAGCTCGCTGAAGAGCTCACCATCTTTGGCCAATACACCCGGAATATCCGACAGCATAATGAGCTTCTTCGCGCCAATGGCTGCGGCAACTGCGCCTGCGGCAGTGTCGGCGTTAATATTGTAAGTTTCGCCATCTGCTCCAATACCAATGGGCGCGATAACGGGAATGAAATCAGATTTGGCAAAGGTTTCCATAATGGCGGGGTTCACTTGAGTGGGTTCGCCGACAAAACCTAAATCGAGCAGTTTTTCAATATTCGAATCAGGGTCGCGCTTTTTGCGTTGCAGCTTTTTGGCTTGAATGAGGTTGCCATCTTTACCCGACAAGCCCATCGCTTGGCCGCCTGCTTTTTGAATGGCCGTAACGATAGATTTATTAATCGCGCCTGAAAGCACCATTTCCACCACATCGACAATGCCTTCAGTGGTCACACGCAAGCCGTCAATAAATTCGCTTTCAATATTTAAGCGCTTTAGCATAGTGGCAATTTGTGGACCGCCACCGTGGACGACTACAGGGTGAATACCCACCTGTTTTAGCAACACCACATCGTTGGCAAATTTCTCGGCCAAGCTATCGTCGCCCATCGCATGACCGCCATATTTAACAACGAATGTTTCGCCTGCAAATTGGCGCATATAAGGTAACGCCGATGCCACTGTAGCAGCGGTACGAAGCCATTTATCTTGGCGACCTGAAAGTGGGTATTTTTTCATCTAACTTGTTAGTAATCCAGTAATTTCGCGGCGGATAGCATCTATACCATCATTCTTTTCCGCGCTACTCGCAATGATTTCAGGGTGAGCAGCACCATGCTCGCTAATGAATGCTTCGCATTCTTTCATCACTTTATCTAAATCAACCTTCTTAATTTTGTCGATTTTCGTAAGGATAAGCTGATAATTCACCGCTGCTTCATCAAGGCGTTTCACCATCTCTCTATCGACATCTTTAATGCCGTGACGGCTATCAATTAACAAGAACACGCGGCGCAATGTTGGGCGACCAGAAAGGTAGCTGCGCATCACGCGGTTCCATTTTTCAATTTCATTTTTACTGGCGCGCGCGTAGCCATAACCGGGAATATCAACCAGATAGAACTTCTCATCAATATGGAAAAAGTTGAGTGTTTGCGTGCGCCCTGGTGTGTTAGAAACACGCGCCAATTGCTTGCGGTTTGTTAGCGCATTTAACAGGCTTGATTTCCCCACGTTAGAGCGCCCAGCAAAGGTAATTTCCATCGCATTAGGCTCAGGTAATGTGCTGATATTTGGGCAGCTCATGATGAATTCTGCATTTTTAAAATTGATAGCCATTATAGATTACGCTGCATTTTCTTCGCCATTATGTTGTGCGATTAAACGGCCAAGGTGCTTGCCGATAATATTAATATGTTTTTCCGATGACATGCGGTGGTCGCCATCATCAATCAACAAGGTTTTCACTTCTTTGCTAAGGAGCTTTTCGTTTAGTGTCATCGAGAACTCCCAAGGAACATCCTCATCTTGCATACCATGAATAAGGGTAACAGGGCATGTAATATTGATAGGAGAATCTAGCACTAAATGCTCGCCACTTTCGGCGATAAGGTTGAGGGTAATTTTATAGGGCTCTTCATCATCATAACAATTGGGCAGCTCTATTATACCTTTATCGCGCAACGCTTCTTGCTGCTTACTATCGAATTTATCCCACATAAGCAGTTCGGTAAAATCAGGTGCGGCGGCGATGCCTAACAAGGCTGCCACTTTTTTCGGGCGCTTTAATGCAGCAAGCAGCATCAGCCATCCGCCCATAGAAGAGCCAACGAGAACTTGCGGTTGGTCGCCCGCCAGTTCATCAAGCACGGTCACGACATTATCGGCCCAGCGGCCAATGGTACCTTCAATAAATGCGCCCGAAGATTGGCCATGACCGAAATAATCGAAACGAATAAATTGCTGACCACGTTCTTTGCAATATTCTTCCAACGCGACCGCTTTCGTGCCCGTCATATCAGAGCGGAAGCCGCCTAAGAATATCACTCCGGGCTGTGAACCGTCGGTTTTATGATACGCTAACTCAGTGCCATCAGGGCATTTCAATAGGCTTGGCTGCATTTTTGCTGGTATATCCTTATGCTAATGACTATCAGTGTGGCCAATGTTAAGCGGAATAAGGCGGCAATCAAGCGCAATCCATGATTAAAGGCTCAAAAATCCTACAAATACTGCCCGAGCTGGGTAGCGGTGGCGTTGAACGCGGCACGATTGAAGTTTCAAACGCCATTCAACAAGCGGGTGGCGCTGCACTAGTGGCTTCCGCAGGCGGCAAAATGCTGGATGACCTAGCCCGCACAGGTGCTCAACATTTTCAACTCCCTCTTGCGAGCAAAAACCCACTCACCATGTGGAACAACATCCAGCGTTTGATTACTATTATCAAACGCGAGAAGGTGAATATCATCCACGCTCGCTCACGAGCGCCAGCATGGTCGGCCTATTATGCCGCGCGCGCCACGGGCGTGCCGTTTATGACCAGCTTTCACGGCGTTTATAATGGTTACGGCAAAGGCCTAAAACATAAGTATAACGCCATCATGACCAAGGGAGTTCGCACCATTGCGGTTTCGGACTTTGTTGGCGAACATGTTGCCCACCATTACGAAATTAACCCTGATACTATCCGCGTTATCCATCGCGGAGCCGACGTTGAATATTTCGCGCCTGAAAAAGCCAATGGCATGCGTGTGATGGAACTTTGCAAACAATGGAATGTGCCAGAAGGCTTGCCAATCATTCTATTGCCTGGCCGCCTCACCCGCTGGAAAGGCCAGCATGTGTTGCTCGAGGCGCTTAACCATTTACCACACCGCGACTTTTTCTGTGTGTTGCTAGGCGAAGCAGGCAAGCACCCTGCCTATGTGCGCGAGCTTGAAAAGAAGGTGGAAGAATATCACTTACAAGGCCATGTGCGCATGGTGGGTGTCAGCCAAGAAATGCGCGCAGCTTATAGCGCCGCTTCTATTATTTTATCGCCTGCGATTGAACCTGAAGCCTTTGGCCGTGTTCCTGTAGAAGCACAAGCAATGGGCAAGCCCATCATCGCCACCGCACATGGTGGCGCGATGGAAACCGTGATTACAGGCGAAGGCGGCACAGGCTGGCTAGTTCCACCTAACGATAGCCGTTCGCTTGCCACCGCTATCGAAGAAGCACTCCATTTATCTGATGATGATAAAAGCTACCTCGCCACGCACGCTCGCAACCATGTATCTACCAACTTCAGCACCCAAGCCATGTGCGCGAAGGTGTTAGGCGTATATGAAGAAGTGCTAAAAGAAAAGCGACTAGCCGTTTAAAGCTTCACCTCATGCAGCGAACCGCCATCGGCGGGGGTGGTTTTCACCTGTTGTTCGCAACTAACAATAATATTTTCGGGCCCTTGTGTACCAATCATGTGGAAGGCGATGCTGATTTCAGGGTCTACACGTTTACCCGTATCGAGAATAACAGGCATAGAAGCCGCCGACCAACGCAGGCGGTTAAGCACCACGCGCGCCGATTGCGGGGTAATTTGCATTAATATCATCCCTAATGAGTCGCCTGAAAGCAAACCAACCGTATCTTCGTTACGCAGACGCTGAGTGCAAAGCTGGCCAAGATGTTTCAACACTTGATAAGGCACTTGATCGCCCATCATTGCTGCCATTTGCGCCGCATTATCAAGCTGTAGCACCGCGAAACTAGCCGTTACTTCGCGCTTTTTGGCGAAGAATTGGAACATCTCCAAATCTTTCATTAACGACAAACGGTTGGGAAGCCCTGTGCGCTCCTCCAAAACCTCATGACCCTTAAAGTTTTCTTTGAGAACTTTTTTGAAATTATCATTCTCCAGCGCAATACGCTCATCTTCCAACACTAAATGGAAGGTCGGGTGTGAGCCAATCATTTCGGAGCGCACCACCCGAAGGCGGAACTCCTGCATATCGCCCGCTTTGGTGCGCACATGTAGGCTACGAACTTTCGTAAGAACATCGGCAACATCATTATGGCTGGGGGCAAAGTCAATTTGCTCATTCAGCAGCTGCACTGAACTATCATCGAGAATCTCTAATAGGCTACTGCCGACCATCTCCTCATTCGTATAACCAGTTATGGTTTGCGCTTGATCATTCACCGCAGCAATCTCAATTTTGCGCGCTTCGTTATTTTGGCAGACCACTAAGACTGCATCATGACGACGATAAGTATTCAACATCGCGACATCCTCATTGCTCGTTTCGACAATTCACTGTAGACCAACAATCGTTAAAACAGGATTAAAATTTACAATGAACGACCAAAAGAAGCGATTACGTTACCAAAGCTGGCATAGAGGCTGCAAAGAGACCGATGATATTCTCGGCCCCTTCGCCGATGCATGGCTGCCTGCCGCCGAAAACATCGCCCCATTCGAAGCGCTGCTCGATGAAGATGACTGGGACATATACCGCTGGCTAACCAACTCCCAAGCCAAACCCGAAGAGCATAAAGCCATGATTTCCGAAATTCAGGAATTTCAGGCCAATAA